>VBCJ01000321.1 GCA_005884335.1 Betaproteobacteria bacterium
TGACGCGCTGCGGATTCCGTGCAGCGCATTCGAGCGCGGCGAGCGACCCCATGCTGTGGCCGATGAGGGCCGCGGCGTTCACTTTGGCCGCATCGAGCAGGGCGACGATCCAGCCGGCCATGTCCTCGATGCTCGCGAGCGGCGCCCCGCCGCTCTTGCCGTGTCCGGGCAGATCGACCGCGAGCACCGCGTAGCCGTGGTGCGCGAGATAGCGCGACTGCAGGGCCCAGACGCTGTGGTCCTGTTCGCCGCCGTGGATGAACACGACCGCCGGGAGCTTCGCATCGAAAGTCTTCCCGCCTGTGTAGGCATAGGCGGCATCGTTCGCGACCCGAAGATCCATCTTCAGCCTTTTGCAGCCCTCAAGGCCCGCGCGAGATCCTCGATCAGGTCCTCCGGGTCTTCGAGGCCGATCGACAGGCGAATCGTGCCCGGGCCGATGCCCGCTTCGGCGAGCGCCGCGTCGCTCATGCGAAAGTGCGTGGTGCTCGCCGGGTGGATCACCAGCGACTTCGCATCGCCGACGTTGGCGAGGTGCGAAAAAACTCTCAGCGCCTCGATAAAGCGCCGGCCGGCGGCCCGGTCGCCCTTCAGGTTGAAGCCGAATACCGCGCCGCAGCCGCGCGGAAGAAGGCGCTTCGCGAGTGCGTGGTCCGGATGCGAAGGCAGCTCGGGATAGGCAATCGATTCGACCGCGGCCTCCTTGCCGAGGAAAGCGATCACCTTGCGCGTGTTCTCCACGTGCTTGTTCATGCGCAAGGGCAGCGTCTCGATTCCTTGGAGGATCTGAAAGGCGGTGGCCGGGCTCATGCAGGCGCCGAAGTCCCGCAGGCCTTCGCGCCGGGCGCGCAGGAGGAACGCCGCCACGGTGGACTCCTCCTGGAAATCCATGCCGTGGAAGCCCGCGTAGGGCTCGGTCAGCTCCGGAAATTTTCCCGAGGCTTCCCAGTCGAACGTGCCTCCGTCCACGAGCACTCCACCGATCGCGACGCCGTGCCCGCCGAGGAACTTCGTGGCCGAGTGATAGACGAGGTCGGCGCCGTGGTCGAAGGGCTTCAGCAGGTAAGGCGTGGTGAAGGTGGCATCCACCAGGAGCGGCAGCTTCGCTGCGTGCGCAATCGCGGCGACCGAGGAAATGTCGAGCACGTCCAGTCCCGGGTTGCCGAGCGTCTCGCCGAAGAGGAGCTTCGTGCCCGGCCGGATCGCCCCCTTCCAGGCGGCGAGATCGCGCGGGCTCACGAACGTGGTTTCGATGCCGAAGCGCGGCAGCGTGTAGGAAAGCAGATTGTGCGAGCCGCCGTAGAGGGCGCGCGATGCGACGATGTGCGAGCCCGCCGCCGCGATCGTGGCGATCGCCAAGTGCAGCGCGGCCTGGCCGCTCGCGGTCGCGATCGCTCCGACGCCGCCTTCGAGGGCCGCCACCCGCTCCTCGAGTACCGCGTTGGTGGGATTGGAGATGCGCGAATAGACGTGCCCGCCGCGCTCCATGTTGAAGAGCGCCGCCGCGTGGTCCGCGTCGCGGAACACGAAGGAGGTGGTGAAATAAATCGGCGTCGCGCGCGCGCCGGTGACCGGATCGGGCCTCTGGCCCGCGTGCAGGCTGAGCGTGTCGAACTGGAGAGATCGGGGTGCGGCCATGGGCGTCCTCCTCGGAGTCCGGCCGATTCTAGCAGTCGGGACACTTTTTGAAGACGAAAAAAACCGCGCCTCGAAGGGCGCGGTCTCGATTTCCGCCCGGGCCGATCAGCCGAGCCGGATCGGCACGTAGATCTTGTTGCCCTCGCGTTGTATCAGAAGCGCGACGCTGCCGCGCGAACGGTCCACCAGGCGCCGCAGCTGTTCGACGCTTTTCACGGGCTGGTTGTTGAAGGCGAGAATGACGTCGCCCGCCTGGACGCCCGCCCGCGCAGCAGGACCTTCGGATTGCTCTACGAGCAGGCCGCCTTCGGTTTCGATCTGCTTGCGCTCTTCCTGGGTGAGCGGGCGCACCGCCAGACCCAGCTTGCCCGGCTTCGCTTTGAGTTCGCTCTCGGCTTTTGCGACTTTCTCCGCAGGGGCCTCGCCGAGGGAAGCGTTCAGCTCCCGCGTCTCACCCTGACGCCAGATCTTCAGGCTCACCGGCGTTCCCGGGCGGGACTCGCCGATGACACGGGGCAGGTCGATCGAGTTTTCGATCGTGCGCCCGTCAACCGAAAGGATGATGTCGCCGGTCTTGATCCCGGCCTTGTCCGCGGGACTCTTCGGTTCCACGGCGCTGACCAGGGCGCCCTGCGCTTTCTTCAGTCCAAAGGAATCGGCCAGCTCCTGCGTCACGCCCTGGATGGTGACCCCCAGCCGCCCGCGGCTGACCTTGCCGTACTTCTGAAGATCGGTCTTGACCTTCATCGCGACGTCGATGGGAACCGCGAACGACAATCCCATGTAGCCGCCGGTGCGGCTGTAGATCTGCGAGTTGATGCCGATCACCTCGCCCGCCATGTTGAAAAGAGGTCCGCCGGAGTTGCCGGGGTTGATGGCGACATCGGTCTGGATGAAAGGCACGTAGGTCTCGTCGGGCAGCGAGCGCGATTTCGCGGAGATGATGCCCGCGGTGACGGTGTTCTCCAGGCCGAAAGGCGAGCCGATCGCGGCGACCCATTCGCCGACCCGGGCTTTAGAAGGGTCCCCGATCCGGACCGTTGGCAGGTTCTTCGAATCGATCTTGACCAGAGCGACGTCGGTGCGACGGTCCACGCCGATCACCTTCGCCTTGAATTCGCGCTTGTCGGTGAGCTTCACCGTGACCTCGCTTGCGTCATCGACAACGTGCGCGTTGGTCAGGATATAACCGTCGGCGCTCACGATGAAACCCGAGCCGACCCCTCTGCGAATCGCGTCGCCCTGAGGCATGGGAATCTGGAAGCGGCGGAAAAACTCCTGCATCGGGTCGCCCGGCTCGCCGGGGATTTGGGGCAGTTGCATCTGGGTGCGCACGGGCGCGGTGGTGGTGCTGATGTTGACGACGGCGGGCCCGTTTTGCTCGACCAGGGCGCTGAAATCGGGAAGCGTGCTGGTGGAGGTTTGAACGGAGGTGGTCTGGGCCTGGGAGCTGGAAATCGGGGCGAGCCTGCCGCCCTCGTATCCCAGCGCCACGGCGGCGCATACGACCAGCATCAGGACGAATTTCTTCTTGGACATAGGGAATCCTTCCGGGTTGTGTTCGGTAACGCGTCTTGGGCAACGCATGCGGGGTGAAGTTCCCGTCGCTCTAGGCGCGACACATTTTGTTACCAGGTCAGTCCTGGCTGGCCTGCGGGGCCTGCACAGCCTGTTCGCGCACCAGCTGGTCGGCACGCGCCTTCTTCAGGATGTCGGCGCACTCCTGCGAGCCGATTCGCAAGGCGAGCTCGATCGCCGTGTCCCCTTCCTGGCTGACCATGTTGACGTCCGCGCCGTTCCTGAGCAGCAGCTCCACCATCTTCGAGTCGCCCCGCGCCGCGGCGTACATGAGCGGCGTATAGCCGTTCTCGGCGACAAGATTGGGGTCGAAGTTCTGGGAGAGGACCTTCTGCGCGTAGATGAGGTTGCCCTTCTCGATGGCGTAGAACAGCACCCTGATGCCCTCGGCGCTCTGTTCCCTCGGTTTTTTCTCGAGGCCCGTCGGAAGCAGATCCACCACGTAGTTGATGAGCGAAAAGCCCACCATGGTAGCCATGGCGATGACCAGCGGCAGGGTCGAAATGCCCAGGCTCTCGGCCACCTCGCCGGGCATGTTCGCGGCGACCGCCAGCAGCACGACCAGGAAGAAGAACTGGAACTTGAGGTACAGGAAGAGCGCGATGAATACGACGAGGGCGAGCGAGCCGAGCAGAAGACCCCGATCGATATCGAAGCGCTCGAGCGTTTCCTCGGGCAGGTTGGCGAGGGTCGCTGCGAGCGCGACCAGGACAACCAGTGCGATTTCCCGCACGCGCTTGCTGTTGAACTTCATTGCGTTTTTCCCGACACGGGCTCCGGCTTGTTTGAAGCTATTATAGTGGAGCCGCAAAGGCGGCTACGGCGGGGCATGGGGCGATGAGCAAGGCATTCACGCGCGAAGGCGACGCACAGGAAGAGGAGATCGAGGTCGAGCCCCGGGCGCCGCGGGGGCCGAAGAACTACATCACGCCCGCGGGCTATGCGCGCTTGAGATCGGAATTGAGGGCGCTTGACGAGGTCGAGCGGCCGGAGCTGGTGAAGACGGTGGCCTGGGCGGCGTCCAACGGCGACCGCTCGGAAAATGCCGATTACCTCTACGGGAAAAAGCGGCTGCGCGAGATCGAGCGCCGCATCCGCTTCCTCATCAAGCGCCTGGAGATCGCCGAGGTGGTCGATCCCCGAGACCAGGGCCAGGATCGCGTGTTCTTCGGCGCCACCGTCACGTACCGCGACGGGGGCGGCGGGGAGCACACCGTCAGCATCGTCGGCACCGACGAAGTGGACCCCGCGCGCGGACGCGTGTCGTGGGTTTCGCCGATCGCCCGGGCGCTGCTCAAGACGCGCGAGGGCGACGCGGTGACGCTCAGCACGCCGGCCGGAGACGAGCCGCTCGAGGTTCTCCGAATTCGCTACGAGGAATTGAAGTAGTAAACCGGGGACAGACCACCATTTTCCTTGGCATTGGGTCTTCCCTGCCTGTCCCGAAAAGGGTGGTCTGTCCCCGGTTTTCTCTCAGTTTGCCCGGTTCGGCCCGGGCGGGCTGGCTGCGACGCTCGTGAAATCCCCGGCCTTGACGACCGACAGTTTTGCCGGGTCGATATGCCGTCGCAGGGCCTCGGCGACGGCCTGGGGCGTCAAGGCGGCGATCCGCCGCTCCTGCTCCTCTTCCCACGCGAAAGTGCGGCCCCGCACGAGGTAGGACACCAGGCGGCCAGCGACGGTCCCGTCGCTCGAACGTGCGAGCTGTCGCGACTGCAGCAGGCCTTTCTTTCCGGCTTCGACTTCCTCGGCGCTGAAGCCCCCGGCGAGCGCCTTGCGGAGCTCTTCGGCGAGCGCAGCTTCGACCCGTGCTCGGTTTTGCGGCGCGTAGATTGCAAAGACCCCGAAGCTGCCGCGTTCGAAGAAGCTGTCGGCCGACAGGAACGAGCCGACGCTGTAGGACAGCCCGTCCTTCTCGCGGATGCGCCGCGTCAGGCGCGAATCGGATGAGCCGCCGAGAAGATAGTTGCCGAGGACGAGCGCCGGATAATCGGGGTTGTCGTCGCGCAGCCGAAGCAGCACGCCAGCGCGCAGCACCGCGTTCGCCTTGTCCGGCGTGTTGATCACGTCGTCGACCGGCGCGACGTCGGCGATTCGCAGAGGGATTCGCGCGTAAGGGCGCGGGCTTTTCCAGTCGCCGAAGAGTTCCTGCGCGAGGCGCGCGATCTGCTCCGGATCGAAATCGCCCACGACCGCAAGTTCGCTGTCGGAGGCGCCGTAGAAATCGGAGTAGCACCGCTTGGCGTCGTCGAGGGAGAGCGCCTGGAGCCGCGCGCTGCGCTCGTCGAGCGTGGCGGTATACAGCCAGTGCTCGGGGGGGTAGGGATTCAGGTGGCGGGCGAGAGCAAGGCCCGCGAGCGCGCCCGGATCGCTTCTTTGCGTGTCGATGCTGGTGAGCGAAGAGCGGCGCAGCTGCTCGAACTCCTCGCTCGGAAAAGACGGCTGGCGCAATACTTCGGCCATCAGCCGCAGCGCCTCGGGAAGGCTCTCTCGGACGGTTTCGATGGAACCCCCGTCGCCGCTGACGCCCACGCTCGCCTTGAGCCGGTCGAACTGGTTGCGGAGCTGTTCGCGGGAATGCTTCTGCGTGCCGCGCAGCAACATCCCGCCCGCGATGTTGCAGGCCGCGGCGCGATTCAGCTTGCTCTGCTCGTCGCCCCATTCCAGAGTGAGCTGCGCCACCACGGTGCCGCCGCGCGTCTTCTTGGGGAGCAGCGCGAGCTTCATGCCGCCGGGGAGCGTCCTGCGGATGACGCGCGCCTCGATGTTCGCGGGGGTCGGATTGAAGTCCTCGCCCTGCGCCACCGTGGCCGAGCCGCGGTAGTCCTTGAGCACGGCGGCGAGGTCCGGCACCGGCGGTATCTCCGCACGGTCGGGCGAGGGCGTCGGGAGGAACATTCCCAGAGTGCGGTTGGCGGGTTTCAGATAGCGCACCGCGGCGGCCTGGACGTCGGCGGCGGTGATCCGCTTCAGCCGGTCGCGATGCAAAAAGAGCACGCGCCAGTCGCCGATGCCCGCGCATTCGGAAAGGACGCTGGTGAGCTCGCGGGAATCGGCGAGCGCGAGCTCGATGTCGTTGACGAGCCGCCTGCGCGCGAGCTCGACCTCGTCCTCGGTGACGGGGCTCTTCGAGAAACCCTCCAGGACGCGAAGCAGCGCGTCGCGTGCGGCCTCGAGCGACGCGTCTTGCCGCAGGCTCGCGCCGACATAGGCGAAACCGGCCTCGCGCTGCTGCCGCTCGGTGCCGAAAACCGAGCTCGCCAGGCCCGTTTCGACGAGCGCCTTGTGCAGCCGCCCCGAAGGCACGTGATTGAGCAGCGCGACCAGCACGTCCACGGCGGCGTATTCGGGATGGGTCCCCGGAGGCATGTGGTAGAGCGCCGAGACGAGCTGCACGTCGCCCGCGCGCCGCAGCGTGACCGCGCGCTCTCCGTCCTGGGTCGGTTCCACGGTATAGGTCTTGCGCAGCGTGCGCGACGGCTTGGCGATCCTCCCGAAGCGCTTGTGCGCGAGCCTGAGCGCGTCCGATTCGCTGAGCTTGCCCGACATCAGCAGCACCGCGTTGTCCGGCTGGTAGTAGTGACTGTAGAACGCCCTAAGCCGCTCGATCGGCACGTTCTCGATGTCCGACCGCGCCCCGATGATCGCTTTTCCGTAGTTGTGCCACAGGTAGGCGCTCGCCGCCACGCGCTCGCGAAGCACGTTGAAGGCGCTGTTCTCTCCCGACTCGAACTCGTTGCGCACCACGGTCATTTCCGCGTCGAGGTCGCGCCGGGCGATGGAGGCGTTGACCATGCGGTCGGCTTCGACATCGAGCACGTAATCGAGGGCCTTTTCGCTCGCCGGGAAGGTCTCGTAGTAATTGGTCCGGTCGAACGAGGTGCTGCCGTTGTAGCGCGCCCCGCGCCGCTGGAAATCCGCCTTGATGCTCGGAAACCGCGGCGTGCCGCGGAACATCAGGTGCTCCAGAAGATGCGCCATGCCGGTTTCGCCGTAGCCTTCGTGCCGCGAGCCGACGAGGTAAGTGACGTTGACCGTGACGGTATCGATCGAGCGGTCGGGGATCAACAGGATTTTCAGTCCGTTCGCCAGGCGGTATTCGGTGACGCCTTCGACCGAGGTGATGCGCGCGACCCCGGCGGGCAGGCCCGGGCCGGCCGGCTGGGCGGCGACCAGCGTCGGCACAATCAGCGGAAGGGCTGCGAGGAGGCGGAGTCGGGGGAAGTTCATCGGGCTTGCGTTCTTGACCGGCCCGGGCCGGTCAAGTTCAATTCTATCTTGCAGGAGGCAAGCTGCGGGGTCGACCGGGTAGACTTGAAATCCGCGGGCGACGGCCTCACTCTCGGCTCGGGCTGCAGCCCGCCATTTTCCCTGAAAACCGTCGGAGTCACCGCGCCATGCCAGCAGCAGTCGCAAAAGAGACCCTGGGCTTCCAGGCCGAAGTCAAGCAGCTTCTCGACCTCATGATCCACTCCTTGTACGGCAACAAGGAGATCTTCCTGAGGGAGCTGATATCGAACGCCTCCGACGCGGCCGACAAGCTGCGCTTCGAGGCCCTTTCCAGCAACGCCCTGTACGGCTCGGACGCCGAGCTCAAGATCCGCGTTTCCTTCGACAAGCAGG
>VBCJ01000405.1:0-1726 GCA_005884335.1 Betaproteobacteria bacterium
ACGCCTTGCGCGATGTCGCGCTCCTCGTCGGTGAGGTAGGGAACGTCGAGGAATTTCGCGCCGAGCGACTCGATCTGCTCCTTCACCGCCGGGCGCACGTCGGACGCCTCGATCACCGCCCCCAGGCGCTTCGCGGTGGCGATCGCCTGCAGCCCCGCGACGCCCGCGCCGAGGACGAGCACGCGCACCGCCTTCACCGTTCCCGCCGCGGTCATGAGCATAGGCATGAAGCGGCCGTATTCGTTCGCAGCGAGGATCACCGCCTTGTAGCCGCCGATGTTCGCCTGCGAGGAGAGCACGTCCATGGACTGCGCGCGCGTCGTGCGCGGCAGCCATTCCATGGCGAAGCAGGTGAGCCCCGCCGCTGCATAGGATTCCGTCGTTGCGCGGTCGTAGGGATTGAGAAGCCCGATGAGAATCGCGCCGCGCTTGAAGAGGCCCACCTCCTCGTCCTGCGGACCTCTCACCTTGAGCACGATATCGGCGGCAGAAAGGTCTCTCGCCCCCGCAACGATTTTCGCGCCTGCCGCCTCGAAATCTCTGTCGGGAACGCTCGCGGCAACGCCCGCGCCGGACTGCACCAGGATCGCGTGGCGGCCGCCCGCAGCGAGCTTCTTGACGGTCTCGGGAGTCGCGGCGACGCGCGTCTCGCCCGCGCGGGTTTCCGCGGGTATGCCGATGTTCATGGATTTTTTCTCTGGCGGCCGAAACGAAGTCCGATGATACACGGCCTCGTATAATCGGCTCAACTCAACGAGGAGGGGTCATGACCATCAAGGTGCGGCGCGTGGTGACCGGGCACGACGGCAAGGGACGCGCCGTCGTGAAGATCGACGAAGTATCGAAGAACATCGTCTCGAACCGGCCCGGGGCCTCGGCCTGCGTCGTGTGGACGACCGACACGATACCGGCCGACAACTCGGGCGACTCCGACGCTTCCACCAGGAAAGTCGGCACCACGCTTCCCGGCGGAACGGTTTTCCGCGTCATCGAGTTCTCGCCCGGCGTGGCGCCGCGCGTGCACCGCACCGACTCGATCGACTACGCGGTGGTGATCTCGGGCGAGATCGACATGGAGCTGGAGAAAGGCACCGAGGTCCATCTCAAGGCGGGCGACGTCCTCGTGCAGCGCGGCACCGTGCACTGCTGGATCAATCGAGGCAAGGCCCCCTGCGTGATGGCCTTCGTGCTGATCGACGCGAAGCCTGCGGTGGCGGGCGGAAAGACGCTGAACGCGTTCGGGTGAGGAAGCGAACCGAATCCCCTGATCCAGTCCTACGAATTCTCACAACCGTACCTCGCGAGTGATGATCTCTTCACCTGAGGACTGAAAGTAGATTGCTCTTTTTGCGGGCTCCCACTTCATTGGGTTTCCGGTAAAGGGATTTCGCAAGCCCTTCTCCGAGCTTTCCAGAAACGCATCAATCCCGCCATCTTGAACGCCTAAATGCAGAATATCTAACCGCAATGTAAGCAGTCTTAACTGCCCGTCGCGAAGATGCATTTGTTGCAGCATATTCCCCGTCTTTGCTTGGCCACCAAGTAGCACGCGAATCCAGACAGTGTTCAATGGGTCACTCAGGTAATCCAATCTCCACCCTGAACTATATGTGAGCCACATCGCATTGACCTCTTTGGCTACTTCGGACGGAGGTCCTTGGGAAACTTTCAGGAAATCCGTAGCCGAGCGAAAAAAGCGATTGCGGATAAATCCGGGATGGACCCA
>VBCJ01000405.1:1828-3863 GCA_005884335.1 Betaproteobacteria bacterium
GCCTTGATCAGTAATTCCGCCGTGTCCAAGCTGATCTGTTCCACCACGAGTCCGATGGCTTTGTCAACCCACGTGCCTTCTTCGCCGAGCATGCGCCGCAGGAAAATATGGTTGTCACGCCACTTTTGATAGGCGAGATCGGTTCGCCGTTTGCGCAGATCCAGTCGGATTTCGGCCGCGATGAGCCTGTTCAGGTCAATCTGCAGACTTGCGTTGTACGTGAGGCGAGACGAATGCGGAAGGCGGTAGAGCTGGCGATATCGAGAAAGCAGCTCGGCGTTGCTCTGCAATAACATGACCAAGCGACTTTCCGATCCGCAATTCTCGTCCTTCCTCTTCGCTATAGATTCGTACCAACATCCCAATTCCTCGCGCGTTCCGATGAAATCTAGTTTTCCAAGCGCGTTGATCCTCGCTTTTGCTTCTTCTGACGAAATACGAGACAGCCATAGTCCCGAGACAAATCGGCCGTGTGTCATGAAATCCATGCCGGAAGGGGCGGAGAGCCCGGATATGCCGACGGAGATATTCTCATCGTCCGGGACTACTGATCGAGCGCCAAAGTAAAACTCGTCGAATCCGTCATCGAGCTTTTCATCATGAAAGAATGCGAAGGCCAGCCAGCCAGCTATCAATGCCAAGGCAAATAAGCCGTAGCGTTGAGCGCGACCGATGGACGTCGCTGGGGGGCGAACAAAGGCAAGGCCCGCCAGATCCGAATAAATAAGGACAGGTTTCCGCCACTCCGTGAACCATGCACCGACCGACGTCAGGCCGAAGTACAGCACTGCGGGAATCACAAGGTAAAGGCGATTCCAAGTGATCATTTCGCGATCGTCGAGTATCAACAGGCCCGCAATCACACCGCTGCCCAAAATCGTCAGGAGCAGAGCGACCCAGTGCCGCATGCGACGCGCTTTGACCGCCCACATTGCGCGAATCTCTGTTGCGCCCAAGCCCGCTGCGACGGTGCAGTAAAGAGCCAGCAAAACGCCATTGAACGACCGGCTCGTGGAATCAAACACCATTACCAACGGAATAATGATGAGCAATACGGGATCGCAGTATTTGCGACGAAAGGCACCACTCGGTTTCTTGTCAAGAAGTGTTGGGGCGTTCATAAATGAAAGAATTTACGATCGGTGCGCGCGCGCCATCCAGCCGAAGCGCCTCTCGAGGATCTCGAAGGCGCCCTGAATGAGAAGAGCGAGCGCCGCCGCCGGTATGGCGCCCGCCAGCAGGGTCACGTTGTCGTTCAACGCGAGTCCCGAGGCGATGCGCTCGCCGTAGCCGCCCGCGCCGATGAACGCGGCGATGGTGGCGGTCCCGACGTTGATGACCGCCGAGGTCTTGATGCCGGCGAGGATCGAAGGCAACGCGAGCGGCACTTCGATGAGCCAAAGCCGGTCGCGCGGTGCTAGGCCCAGCGCCATCGCTGCCTGGCGCATGCCGCGGACGATGCCGGTAAGCCCGGTGCACGTGTTGCGGACGATCGGCAGCAGCGCGTAGAGGAAAAGCGCTATGAGCGCCGGCCACGTCCCGATCGTGCCCGTCAGCGCGATGAGGAAAGCGAGCAGCGCGAGCGATGGGATCGTCTGGATCAGGCCCACTGCGCCGAGGACGATCTGCTCCGATTTCGGCAGCTTCGCCGCGACGACACCGAGCGGCACGCCGACGGCGATGCTCGCCGCAAGCGACGCGAACACGAGCAGCAGGTGCTCGCCGCTGAGCCGCCAGAAATCCGGGCCGAAAAGTGCGCCCCAAAAATTGCGCCGCGCCGCGCTCTGCGGTTTGCCGTCGGAGTCGAGGAGCGCCGCGGCTTCGGCGAAGCTCTTCCCTTCCAGCTCCGCCGCCGCGTTCATGCGGATCATGCGCCGCTCGTCGATCCGGCCTTCGAGCGCCTGGAGCGCGTGCCAGGCTTCGGGAAAGCGTTTCGGCACGTCGAGCCGGTAAAGGAGCACCGCCTCGTAGCTCGGAAAGTATTTCCTGTCGTCCTCCAGCACGCGCAAGGCGTAGCGCTCGATCTTCGCGTCGG
>VBCJ01000406.1:0-4250 GCA_005884335.1 Betaproteobacteria bacterium
CGTCACGCGGGAAGTGACCGCCGCCATGTACGAGAGCGCCACGAGCGCCTCGAGGATGGGCATCTGCGGCGGATAGGGACCGGGCGGGCGGCCGGCGATCGGATAGCCCATCACGACGTGGTCGAACATGTCGATGTGATCGTAGCCGATCTGCTCGATGGCCTGGGCGAGGCGGCTCACCCCCTGCGGCCCTTCGCGGTACGAGACGCTCGGAAACTCGACGGTGAGCTTCACGTGGGGTCGTAGAGACGAAAGCCCTGTGCGCTCATCGCGATGCCCCCTTTTGCGCGGGCTAGCCCCAATCCGAAAATAACTCAGGCCGCGAGCGCATGTTGAATGCGGGTGTAGAGGGCCTCGGTCGCCGGGTTCTGTGCGAGACGGAGGACGTGGCGACCGCCGATGCGGGTCAGCCGGCCTGCCCGGGTGATCAGCAAGAAGCGCAAAGTCCGCATACTGCGCACGACGTAGGCGTAGGTCCGCTTGCGCGAGCGGCGCCGTGGGGTGGCGATGGTGTCGAGCTGGAAGCTGCGGGCGACATTGTAGGCGAGGATGCTGAGCTGCTGCCAGGCGCAGTTGGCCCCGTAGTGACGGGTCGGGACGACATCGAGCGCGAACTCACCCTTGAGTTCCGCGATCGTCTTCTCCTGAGCACCCCGGCCACCGATGAAGGCGTAGAGCGCCGGCAGCGACAGCGGCATGTTGGTCGCGACGGCGTAGTACTCGAAGTGTCCGTCGTCGGGGGTGAAGAGATCGAGCTGGAAATTCTTCGGGCTCTCGTGCTGGACGTGCTTGCGGTAGATCATGACCCGCAGGCGGAGCTTCCACTGCGGGATGGCGAGCCGGTGCTCGAAGCCCGTCACGCCCGGGGCCAGCGCGTGCCAGTGCCGGCGCTCGGCGGCCAACTGCTTGAGGGGCAGCCAGCTCCAGTAGCCTACCTTGATGGCATACGCGCAGCCTCGAGCGGCGAGCAGCCGCAGCACGTCGGGCTGGAAAAACGCGGCATCCATGCGGAATTCGAGGGGCAGGCGCCGGCCCAGGCGGCCCCGGACCCCGTCGATCAGCTCACGGAGAAACGCGGCGGATTGCTTGGAGTCGTGCACGTTGCCCGGGCGGTTCTTGACGCGCAAGATGTGGCCGGTCTGCGCGACGTGGGCGAGCAGCGGGTAGTAGCTGCGATCCTTCCGATGGTGGGGATTGAAGCCGCGGAACGCCCACGCGACAGTAGCGCCGGTGCGGACGATGGTGCCGTCGACATCGAGTGTGAGCCGCGGCACGTCCAGCCGCACCAGCGTGTCGAGCACGAGGTCTTGGTTGAGCCGGATCAACGGCCGCAGCGTCTCCTGCGTGAAGCGCCGGAGCCAGTTGCTCACCGTGCGCGCCGTCGGGACGCGCGCCAGGCCCGCGAAGCGGCGCACGAGCGGATCGTTCACCAAGTACTGCAGGTGCTCCAGCCGCCGGGCGCCGACGTATGGCAGCGCCAGGAGCAGCAGGGCGAGTCGCGCACCGCCGTAGTCGCCGCCAAGCGCTGCGCATGCGACCTTCAGTCGGCGCGGCAGCTCGATCCGGCGCACGTACCGGCGCAGCAGTTCGAGACCACCATACGACGTGAGCTGCTGAGGAACGAACGCGATCGGCAAATCCCGCTTGACCACCTGCCGCAAGGTCTCTACGCTCAAGCGCATCAGAGGGGCCTCCTCGAATCGGAGAGTGATGTGGGGACATCGACTCTTTTGATCCGTGGATTCGCCCCTCTGATGCATTTCAGCCACTCGGTCGCGCCCTCAGTTATTTCGGATTGGGGCTAATTCGATTCTGTGACCGATCGGCGAGAGTGCCGATCCGGGCCATCGCCTCGGCCGGCCGCCCGCCCGCTCTGCGACGCCTGGCCTTGCCCGTCTTCAGGGTGAGTACCACGCGGCCGTCGTCCAGCAGGCGCAGCCGGTCCCAGAGCTGCTCCAGGCGCGCGCGGCCGGCCCGCTACTTCATCAGGCCCTTGAGCGCGCCGACCTGCTTCTGGAGATCGCCGAGCTGACCAGCCAGCTGGGCCAGGCGGCTTGGCGCGACCTCGGGCTTGGCAAGCTCGGTGTTCAGCGCGGTAGCCTTGGGCAGCAGTGAATCCACCTTTCCGACATCGGCCGCCCCCAGCTTGCCACTGCTCTTCATCGAGGTCAGGTCGGCCACGAGTTTCTGCCCCTGCTCCAGGAGTTGTGCCTTGTCTGGCAGCATCGAGCCGACGCTTGGCATCTGCGCGAGTGCGATCACCGGCATCATCGCGCATGCGACCAGGACCCACACCATCACCGTTATCCGGCTGCTCCAGTGTTTCATCCTTGGAATCCCTCCAGTCCGGCGCACTGTCCCGCCGGGTACTCGGACGCAAATGAAGACTGGACTCGAAACCGCGTCGCGTCAAGGCGGCACCCAATCTGCGAGGCGTGCCTTCAGCTTGTCCGCGATCCGCGTCATTCAGGTGGGTCTGCAAGCGGCCTGTGCTTTGAAGGGTTGAGCTCTCTGAGCTCACGTTAGTGTCCTTTGAAGCGAGCGAGCGTCTCCTGTGCCTGCTGGAGATGGGCGGATGCCAGGCGCTTTGTTATCCTCTCGGCTTTGGGATTCTTGATCGCTTGGCGGAACTGCCCCAACACCTTCTCAACGTCCTGGGCATTGCTCGCAAATCTAAGGAGCACGTATCCCCAGGTGTCCTGAGCCTCGGCGTCGTCGGCATTGGACCGGACCTGCTCGCTCGCGAACTGACGTGCCTGCTTTTCGTTGACGAACTGGATGGCGCTGAAATACGCGTATTGCAGCTTCAGGTTTGACTCCATCTTATCGAGATGGAGGCGTATTTGCCCGCAACCTTTCGATCGCCGATCTGCGCGCGCTGGCGTGCGCATTCGGCCAGCCCGCGGTCGAGGCCAGATGTACTTGGCCGGCGCCGGGCGGAAGGAGCTGACTTCGAATCCTGGGCTCGGAGGTTCGACTACCCAGCGTCTGTGAGCGAATCGACTACGCGAGGCCGCCGAGCAGCCGCGAGAGAGCCGTCTCGAGCACCCTCATATCGACAGGTTTGCGCACGAGCGCGACGGCGGGTTGTAAGATGCCGTAGTCGTCGGCCCAAACGCTGGCGCCCGTCACGATGACCACCGGGATCTTGGGGTCCAGCCGGCGCAGCGCCTGGAGCACCTCCCAACCCGTCATGCCAGGCATCAGGAGATCGGTCAAGACGACGTCGTAGGGGTTTTTCTCGAAGAGCGCGAGGCCCTCGGGCCCATTCGCTGCCGCGTCGGTCACAAAGCCGAACGAGGTGACGACGTCGTGGAGGGCGTTCCGAACGCCCTTGTCGTCGTCGATCAGGAGGGCGCGCTTCGGATGATTGCGGTTCGCTCCCGTAGCGTCCATACATACTCCTTCTGCGAGTCGATACCGCAAGGCGGATGCCATGTGACGTGTCCTGAGGCTAAGAAGCCATCAACACGTCGCTTTCGTTTTTTGGAAGTCAGAAGCTCGCGCGGCGAGGAATGGTTCGGAAAACGCCAGAAGCGTGACGTTGACCACTGGCAAGTTCCGAGCTCGAGCAACTGCCCACCGTTCCTGACCGTGCGGTTGAGCTTCTGACTGACTACTGGCCCGCTCCAAGTGAATAATCTGGTTCATCGTCCGGACGTCTCGGATTCGCTCGAGCGCTTCGAAGAACCTCCTGGCGCGGGGATTCTGGCCGAGCCGTTCGCGATTGCCCGCCCGGAGGACGCGGCGCAAGGATTGCTTGCAGTGCAGCCCGGAGCCCAAAACGTAGCCCAATCAGCCCGCAGGGTTCGCGCCACCCGTGATCACTGACCCGAGACGGATCTTTTCTGGAAAGGCGAGCATAGCGAATTTTGCTGTTCCGAACTCGGCGTTCGACGTCGAGATGCGACATAACTTTTTGTGATTCGCCCTGATGAGGACACTCGGGTTCATGTGCCCCTACTGCGAGTCGCCTGGTACGGGAATAGGGCGCCTTGGTTCTGGCCCGCGCTCGGCGCCGCTTGGAATCGCGCCAGCTGAGCCGGTTGCGAAGGAACGCGTTCTCTCCTATAAGGGTTCCCACCGATGAGAGGGCGACCAAATTCTCGAGGCTCCGAGGATGCGGCGAGCCTAGCTTCGTCCGGATCGGCGCGTTATGCCAAACGGCGCTGACCGTCTTCGCAGGATCGCCGAACTCGCTCGCTCGGTCTCCAGCACGCTCGACCTCGAGGTGGAGCAAACGCGCCCGC
>VBCJ01000406.1:4317-5879 GCA_005884335.1 Betaproteobacteria bacterium
CACGAGGCGTTCTTTTGCTCTTTTATCTCGAACGCCAGGGCGACCGTGTGACGGTGGCGGCTCAAGGCGATGGCCACGGGATGTCAGAGCAGACGCGCGAGCGGATCTTCGCCCCATTTTTTACCACGAAGCGTCCGGAGCGAACCGGTCTCGGGCTATCCGTCGCTTGGGGGATCGTGATCCGCCACGGCGGCACGATCGACGTGGAGAGCGCACTGGGCAGGGGCAGCACCTTCACGGTTCGCCTTCCCGTTTCCAAGGAAGCCCCCTCGGAGCAGCAGCCCGCAGTGGCGTCCGCACCGAAGAGAGGAGCCCGGGTGCTGGTGATCGAAGATGAGCCCGACGTGAGCGACGTGCTCAAGGAGATCCTCGCTGCGGAAGGGTACGTCGTGATCGAGGCCCGTGATGGGGCAGAAGGATTGGCCCGGTGCGAGGCCGAGCCGGTGGACCTCGTGCTCAGTGACCTCACTATGCCTGGGATGTCAGGGTGGGACGTGGCAGCAGCCTGTCGGGATCGCTTCCCGACCGTGCCGGTTGGCCTAATGACGGGCTGGGGAGATCAGGTGGACCCTGAGGAGCTCGCGCAGCACCGGGTCCGGTTTGTGCTGACGAAACCTTTCGTCGCGGACAACGTGCTCCGGGCGGTCGCCAGCGCGCTCTGAGGCGCCCGGTGTCGGCTGGCTCGCCGTCTCATCGCTTCTCGAAGTGGGAAGCGCGTAGATGGTGTTGCGGGTGGGACGTGACTCACACGGGTTTAGCCGCAACAACCCAGCGACCGCGAGCGGCAGTGCCAACAGCCTTACGGGCGCATCCCGTTGGAGATTCAAACCAATTGACTGGCTGAGATTTCGCTCCGGCGCAAAGTGCGCATACCGCATGGTCATCGCGAGGGAGGCGGCCCCAGACCGTCACCGCAGTCTTGCCGCAGGAGCCACCGAACGAAGGACGCTCGAGGCGCGGTGTCGCGCTTAGAATCGTGACCGAAGGCAAGACGCGCTTGGAGAGAAGGATCGTGCGAACGATTCGGTTGCGGCTGCTGCTCGCTGCCGCGATGCTGCTCGTGGCGGCCTGTACCTCCGTCTCATCGCCGTCCGGGGTCGCATCGTGCCCGCCGGCGTCTGATTGTCCGAGCTGTCCTGCGTGTCCGGCGCCGAGACCGTCGAGCCTGGAAGCACGCTACGAGGCGGTCGCATGGACCGATATTCCAGGCTGGCGTGACGTAACGCTCGCACACAGTCTGCGCGCGTTTCTCGTCGGGTGCGCAAAACTGGGATCGGCGGGCGCCTGGCAGCTCATCTGCGAGCGCGCAGGGAACGTATCGACCGAAGACGAAGGCGGAGTCCGCGGCTTCTTCGAGTTCGAGTTCACGCCCTATCGCGTGGTGTCTCCCGAGCAGTCCGACCAGGGCCTCGTCACAGGCTACTACGAGCCCGTTGTGCAGGGTCGACTCAGGAAGAGTGGAGATTTTGTCTACCCGGTCTACGGCGTACCCGACGATCTCATCGTGGTCGATTTGGCCACCTTGTTCCCCGAGCTAAAGACCTTCCGACTGCGTGGGCGCC
>VBCJ01000410.1 GCA_005884335.1 Betaproteobacteria bacterium
GACGACCAGGGACAAGCGGAGCAGATGCTGCCCGTGAAGATTAAGGGCCGCCCGTACATCATCAGCACAGACGAGTCCGGCGGCGCCGGGGGTGCCGGGGGTCTGCGGGCCGCATGTGCCCGGGGCGCGTCCGCGGGAGGTTATCCGAATGTCATCGACGTCAGCGATGAGACGCACCCTAAAATCGTCGCCAAAATCATGCTGGAAGTGAGCCTCCCGGCCAATTGTTCTCTGATGCTCAATGATCCGCCAGATGCCGGCGGCGCAATTCCGAATTACAGCGCCGAAAGATGCACTGTAGACAGTCAAGAGAATGCGACCATGCTCGCTTGCGGATGGGTGAATGCAGGCTTGCGCGTTTTCGACATTCGCGATCCATACCATCCTAAGGAGATCGCGTACTGGAAGCCACCGGCGACGCGGACAGCTTTCCTTCCCGGTTCAGGCGCCTGGGGACCCGGCGTCGATCGAACCTTCGACAAGATTGCCGGCTACATGCGCTTTCACAAGCGGTCTCGCGGCCACGACAAAGGCAAGGAGAATCACAACGATCACAACGATCGCAACGGCAACGGGAAGGACGGGCACGAGTTGGAGATCTGGACCGTTAGTGATAGCAACGGTTTTCAGGTGCTGCGCTTCACTGACAGCTTCAAAGTGCACCACAAGGACCTTCTCGACGACTCGGACGACGAATGAATAAATCATCGGATAGCAGGGCGGGCAAGCGCGCAATGTGAGCCAGAATGTCGAATTGGGTCGCGAGCGTCGCGGCATACAACCTCAGACATACGCCACGACGCCTGACCGCAACACCTACCAGGTAAGGAGGAATGATGAACAAGCAGAAGCTCGTAAAGTTATTTACAGTTGCAACCGCCGCGTTGCCGGGTCTGTTACTCGGTGCTTCTATCGCCTCGGCACAGGCGATTTCTTCCGATGGATTTCCCGCGTCGGTGCCCAAGGCAATCTGCGGTCCAACCGACCATACCGAAAGCGGATTACAAGGCGAAACGACGCTGCAAGAACGTTTCGGCGGCGATTCCGAAACCGCCTACAACTGCAATCTGGAACTCGTGGGCGAGGAGCCTCAAGACACGTATCAAGGAGCCTATTCCCAGGATGGACCGGCGTACCACGATGTTTGCGCCTACTATGGAACGGACCGTGCTGCTACTTTCCAAGGCATCAAGGTGATCGATGCCTCCGACCCGCAGCATCCGGTAGTGACCGCGAACTTGACCGACACCCCCGCGGCGCTTAACCCACACGAGACGGTGGCGACCAATGCTAAGACTCGCCTTCTCGTCGCCGCCCAAACCGATGGGCCGAATTTTGCGGTTTATGACATTTCCGACTGTCGCCACCCGGTCCTGAAGGGCAGCACCAACGCGTCAAGCAGCAGTTTCCACCACATGGGCGCGTTCGCCCCGGACGGCAAGACGTACTATGCCACCCAGAACTTTCGAGGCGTCGGCGGCTTCCTGTACATCTTTGACGTCTCCGACCCGGCAAATCCGCAGGCGCTCCACCCCTGGCAATACCTGGGCGATGGCAGGCCCCACTCGCTATTCCTCAACTGGAATGGCTTCTTGCCCGGCGTGCCCGAAGGGACGCTGCTGTTCGCGGGGCAGCCCGGCCAATTCGGCGCGGCGCCAACGAATTCCTCGTTCGGTCCGGACGGACTGGTGATCGAGGACGCGAGCGACTATCAGTTCCGTCGCCCCAATCCGCAGATCCGGATCATCAGCAAGCTCTTCTGGGCAGACCAGGGGCAAGCCGAGGCGATGATCCCCGTGCGCATCAATGGGCATCCGTACCTCATCAGCACCGACGAGGCGGGCGGCGCGGGCGGCGCGGGCGGTTGGCCGGCCGCGTGTGCCCGGGGGGCGTCCGCTTTCGGTTATCCGCAAATCATCGACGTCGCCGACGTGACGAACCCGAAGATCATCGCCAAGCTTAGGCTGGAAGTGAGCGACCCGGCGAATTGCGCGGCGCTGCTTGCCACGACGCCGCCGGATATTCCCGGAACCGCGCCAGGGACCAATTTGCCGGCCATTTCGGGGACGACCAACTACAGTCAAGAAACATGTGTCGCCGACAATCCCGAGGATACCAAGATGCTCGCTTGCGCCCGCATCAGGGAGCTGGGCGGTGGGCGTCGATCGAACCGTCGACAAGATCGCTCACTGGCCGCGCTGGGTCGTTGTCGACAAGGGCAGGGGCAAGGGCAACGGCAAGGGCAAAGGCAAGGGCAACGGCAATGGCGTTGGCGGCGGACCCGGCAACTCAGCCGATATCCAGCTCTGGACCGTCAGCGATGGCCACGGCTTTCAGGTTCTCCAGTTTACGAAAAGCTTCACAGCGCAACACAAGGATCTCTTCGAAAACACGGTGACGTCTGAACAAAGCAGGTAGCAAAGCTGGCAAAGCGCAAGATCAGGGCAAACGGGACCCGCTTCGGCGGGTCCCGTCGTTTTTGCGTCGACAGTTCATCGAGCCACGCTTCTTCCACACCTTCTGGCTCGTACTGGCTTCGCGTCCTCGGTCGTGCGCGAAGGCCTCTCGCGCGGCGCCTATGGGCGCACGGGCCCTTGTCCACGCTCTGAGATCCCGCTGGTCGCGCGCGTACCATTTGCGAGCGCGTCCCCTAGCCGATTGCGAAGAATCCGGCGCGAGGGTTTCGATGAACCATGGAAGGTTCGAGTCTACATTGGCATGCTGGTCTATTCGCCCTTTATCACTCCCAT
>VBCJ01000411.1 GCA_005884335.1 Betaproteobacteria bacterium
GCATGGGCGCGTATTCTCCGGCGCCGATCGTGACCCCCGAGCTGCACGCGCGAGTGGTGCGCGAAATCATCCAGCCCGTGCTCTCGGGAATGGTCGAGGAAGGCCACCGCTACATCGGGTTCCTCTACGCCGGCCTCATGATCGACGGCTCGGGCAACCCCCGTGTGTTGGAATTCAACTGCCGCCTCGGCGATCCTGAAACGCAGCCGATTCTGCTGCGTTTGAAAAGCGACCTGTTCGAGCTGATCGAGAGCGCCATGGACGGGAGGCTAGCCCGCGTCAAGGCGGAATGGGACCGCCGCGCGGGGCTCGGGGTGGTTCTCGCTGCCTCCGGTTATCCCGACGCCCCGGAAAAAGGCCACGTCGTAACGGGACTCCCCGCGGCGGGAGAAGACTTCCGGGTGTTTCACTCGGGAACGGCCCTGAAAGATGGCGCCATCGTCACCAACGGCGGGCGCGTGCTGTGCGTGACGGCCCTGGGTGACTCGATCAAGATGGCGCAGCGGCGCGCCTACGAAGTCGTGGAAGGCATCCGTTTCGACGGCATGCACTATCGGCACGACATCGGGCACCGCGCCGTTGCCGCACGAAGACTTTGACCTGTGAATCGCTTCGATGAACCAGGCCGCGGTCCACGCCTATCTTATTGAGTTGCAGAACCGCCTCGTCGCGGAGCTGGAGCGCATCGAAGGACGCAGCTTCCGCCGCGACCACTGGCAGCGGAACGAAGGCGGCGGCGGTGAGAGCTGCATCATCGAGGACGGGGCCGTATTCGAGCGCGGCGGAGTGAATTTCTCCCGGGTACAAGGGGAGCGCCTGCCTCCCTCGGCGAGCGCCGCGCGGCCCGAGCTCGCCGGCCGCGCTTTCGAAGCCATGGGCGTGTCGCTGGTATTGCACCCGCGCAATCCCTATGTTCCCACCGTGCACATGAACATACGGTTCCTGCTCGCGATCAAGCCGCAGAGCGAGCCGATCTGGTGGTTCGGCGGCGGCATGGACATGACCCCTTATTACGGGTTCGAGGAGGACGCGCGCCACTTCCACTCTGTATGCCGGCGGGCGCTCGCAGCCTTCGGGGCTGACTTCTATCCCCGCTTCAAAAGCGCGTGCGACGAGTACTTCTATCTCAAGCACCGCGGCGAGCCGCGCGGCATCGGCGGGATTTTCTTCGATGATTTGAACGAGAGCGGCTTCGATTCGTGCTTCGAGCTCGCTCGCAGCGTCGGCGACCATTTTCTTCCGGCCTATCTTCCCATTATCGAGCGCCGGAAAGGTTTTCCTTACGGCGAGCGCGAGCGGGATTTCCAGGCCTATCGCCGCGGCCGCTATGTCGAGTTCAATCTCGTTTATGATCGCGGCACGCTGTTCGGCTTGCAGTCGGCCGGCCGCGCCGAATCGATATTGATGTCCTTGCCCCCGCTCGTGAAGTGGCGTTATGACTGGAAGCCCGACCCGTCGAGTCCGGAAGGAAGACTCTATCGGGATTTCCTGCGTGCTAGGGATTGGCTCGGCGAATGATCATAGTGAGGGGAGTTCATGGATACGCGCAAGCTTGGAAAAAATGGGCCCGCCGTCTCGGCGCTGGGCCTGGGCTGCATGGGAATGACGGGAATCTACGGCGAGCCGAACGAGTCCGAGTCGATCGCGACCATTCAACGCGCAATCGATCTCGGCGTGAACCTGATCGTCACCTCGGACGCCTACGGGGCGGGAACCAACGAAGAATTGGTCGGGCGCGCGATCAAAGGCAAACGCAACCGCGTGCTCCTCGCCACGAAATTCGGGAACGTGGGCCTGAGCGGCTTCAAGCTTCCCGAAGGCGTTTCGGCGGGTCATCCCGGTTACGTGCCGCAAGCTTGTGATGCCTCGCTCAAGCGTCTCGGCGTGGAAGTGATCGATATCTACGGGCTGCACCGCGTCGACCCCAAGGTGCCGATCGAGGATACCGTGGGCGCAATGAAAAAGCTGGTCGACCAAGGTAAGGTGCGCTATCTCGCGC
>VBCJ01000422.1:0-2089 GCA_005884335.1 Betaproteobacteria bacterium
TCGGCGAGGGCCCGGCCGCGCGCTCGGTGAAGCTCGATCTGCCGCCTTTCACTCTGGTCGGCGCGACCACCCGCGCGGGCATGCTGACCAATCCCCTTCGCGACCGCTTCGGCATCGTCGCGCGCCTGGAGTTCTACACCGAGGGGGAGCTCGAGCGCATCGTGAACCGCTCCGCGGGGCTGCTCAAGGTGGAAATCTCGCCCGAGGGCGGGCTCGAGATCGCGAAGCGCTCGCGCGGCACTCCGCGCGTGTCGAACCGGCTGCTTCGCCGCGTTCGCGATTTCGCGCAGGTGCGCGCTCAGGGGTCGATCTCGCGCGAGGTCGCGGACGCCGCCCTGAAAATGCTCGACGTGGACGTGCTGGGCCTGGACGTGATGGACAGGAAGCTCCTCTTTGCGGTCATCGAGAAATTTTCGGGCGGCCCGGTGGGCCTGGACAACCTCGCGCATGCGATCGGCGAGGAGGCCGAGACGATCGAGGACGTGCTCGAGCCCTATCTCATCCAGCAGGGCTATTTGCAGCGCACCCCGCGCGGGCGCGTCGCCACGGTCTCCGCCTACCGCCACCTGGGCCTCACCGCCCCGAAGCAGTCCGATTCCGGGGCGCTGTTCGGACAATGACCGGAAACGCCGGCGCGAAGCCGTTTGCGTGGCCGCTTCGCGTCTACACCCAGCACACCGATGCCGGCGGCGTGGTGTTCCATGCCAACTATCTCTCCTTCATGGAATGCGCCCGCACCGAGCTGCTGCAATCGCTGGGGTTCGATCTGGGGGAACTTGCCCGCCGCGACCGGGTCCTCTTTGTGGTGCATTCGGCGCAAATCGCCTACCATAAGCCGGCGCTGCTGAATGAACTGCTGACCGTGACGGCGCAGGTGAAACGCGTAGGGCGGGCGCGGCTCGAGTTCGATCAGGCAGTCATGCGCAGGGAGGAGGTGCTGGCGAGCGCCGAGCTGAGCCTGGCGTGCGTCAGCGCGAAGAGCTACAGGCCCGTCGCGGTGCCTGAGGCGATTCGAAAAAAACTAGAGGGATTGCGATGAACATGGCCCAGGACCTCTCGATCCTCGCGATGATCGCGAGCGCGAGCATCGTCGTCCAGCTCGTGATATTGCTGCTCGTCGTCGTGTCGTTCATGTCCTGGTACTTCATCTTCCTCAAGCTCTTCACGATCGGCCGCGCCCAGCGCAGGACCGAACAATTCGAGCGCGACTTCTGGAGCGGGTCGGACCTTGCCGAGTTGTACCAGAGCGCGGTGAACCACCGGCATTCGACCGGGAGCCTCGAGCGGATTTTCGAGGCCGGGTTCCGGGAGTTCTCGAAACTGAAAAGCCAGCGCGGCGTTGCCGACCCGAGCCTCATGGTGGACGGGGCGCGCCGCGCGATGCGCGCGACTTATCAGCGCGAGATGGACCGCCTCGAAGCTAGTCTCGCCTTCCTCGCCTCGGTCGGTTCGGTGAGCCCCTACGTCGGGCTGCTCGGCACCGTTTGGGGCATCATGCACGCGTTCCGCGGCCTCGCCAACATGGCGCAGGCGACCCTTGCCGCGGTCGCTCCGGGGATCGCCGAGGCCCTGGTCGCGACCGCGATCGGCCTGTTCGCGGCCATACCTGCCGTCGTGGCCTACAACCGCTTCTCCCACGACGTCGACCGCCTCGCCGTGCGTTTCGAGAGCTTCATGGAGGAGTTCTCCAACATCCTGCAGCGGCAGGCTCAGGCGAGACTCGCGGGCGCGTACGAAGCGAAGGGGGCCTGAAGGCGATGCGCTCGCGCCGCCTCATGAACCAGATCAACATCGTCCCGTACGTGGACGTGATGCTGGTCCTGCTCGTCATTTTCATGGTCACCGCGCCGCTCGTGAATCCAGGGGTGGTCGATCTGCCGAGCGTGGGCAAGTCCTCACCGCCCCCGGCCACGCCGCTCGAAGTGATCGTGCGGCGCGACCAGTCGTTGATGCTGCGCGAGCGCGACAAAGGCAGGGCCGACGAGCGCGCGGTGTCGACGGCGCAGCTGGTGGCCGCATTGCGCGAGAGACAGAAGAAGAGCCCCGATCAGCCGGTGGTGATCTCCGCGGACAAGGACGTGCGCTACGA
>VBCJ01000422.1:2152-3573 GCA_005884335.1 Betaproteobacteria bacterium
TGTCGTGGCCGAACTATGGAGCGAGCTGCCGGCGATCGAGCCGCCCGAACCCAAGGTCGAGCCCAAGCCCGAGATCAAGCCGCAGCCGAAGCCGGAGCCCAGGGCCGAGCAGAAGCAATCGAAGCCCGATATCGCGATCGAGCGGGAGAAGAAGCTCGCGAAGAAGAAGGAGCCGCCGCTCAAGTTCGATACCACGCAGCGCATCCGCGAGCAGCTCGCTCAGGAGCAAAAGGCGCTGCAGGACCGCGAGCGCAAGGACGTCCTCAAGCAGTTCACCTCGCCCCCTACGGCAGGGTTGCCGGACGCGGGCTACATCGACAAGATCCGGACCAAAATCAAGACGAACATCATCCCGCCGTCCGAGATCAAGGGAAACCCGGAGGTGGTCTTCAACATCGTGCAGCTGCCCACGGGCGAGGTGCTCTCGGTGCGGCTCGTCAAAACGAGCGGCAATGCGCTCCTGGACTCCGCCGTCGAACGGGCTATTCTGAAGAGCTCCCCGCTGCCGAAGCCCGATCGACCCGAGCAATGGTTGCGCGAGTTCAATATCAGCTTTAGACCCCTTGAATGAGCCCGCGGACGTGTGCCCCGCTCCTTGCGGCGATCCTGCTCCTCGCGGGGCCAGCCCAGGCGCAGCTCACCATCGAGATCATAGGGGGCGGCGCCAACCAGATTCCCATCGCGGTGCTTCCGTTCGCGGGGGAGTCTGCGCTGCCGCAGAGCATCACGGAAATCGTCGAGCAGGACCTCTCGCGAAGCGGCCGCTTTCGCGCGATATTCGTCGGCGGGGTCAGCCCTCCGCCCACCGAGAGCGCCCAGGTCAATTTCCCCGAATGGAAAAGCCGCCTTGCCGACGCCCTGGTCATCGGGCAGGCGCAGCGGCTTCCCGACGGAAAGCTCGAGGTGCGCTTTCGCCTGCTCGATGTGCTCAAGCAGTCCCAGATCGGCGGCATCGCGTTCACCCTCACCGCCGCGCAGACCCGCCTCACGGCCCACAAGATCGCCGATTTCATCTACGAGAAGATGACCGGCGAGCGCGGCGTATTCAGCACGAGAATCGCCTACATCGTCAAGCAGGGCACGCGCCATGAGCTGCGCGTCGCAGACGCGGACGGGCAAAACGCCCAATCGATCCTGATCTCCCCCGAACCGATCATGTCGCCCGCCTGGGCGCCCGACGGAGCGCGAATGGCCTACGTGTCGTTCCAGAACAAGAAGCCGATCCTCTTCGTGCAGAACCTCACCGCGAGCAAGCAGCCCGCGCCGGTCGCGAACTACAGGGGCTCGAACAGCGCGCCGGCCTGGTCGCCGGACGGCAAGCAGCTCGCGGCCGTGCTCACCAAGGACGGGACCTCACAGATCTACCTGATGAGCCCCGACGGCACCAACCTCCGGCGCCTCACGTTTTCCCAAGCTATCGA
>VBCJ01000423.1 GCA_005884335.1 Betaproteobacteria bacterium
CATGACCTTCGAAGGCGATTACAATGTATCCCCGCGTGTCAGCCCGGACGGCAAGAACCTCGCGTATATTTCCCGGGTCAGCGGGCGGTTCCAGCTGATGGCCATGGACCTGGAGAGCAAGCAGGTCCAGACCCTGACGGACGGGCAACGTGACGAGTCTCCGAGCTTCGCGCCGAACGGGCGGATCATCCTGTATGCAACCGACGTGGACAACCGCGGAGTGCTCGCGGCAGTGTCGAGCGACGGCCGCTTCAGGCAGCGGCTGGGGATCCAGGCCGCGGACGTGCGCGAGCCGTCCTGGGGACCGTTCTTGAGTAACTAAAGGCCGTAACGGATTAACCGTTACGCTCGCAATTTTAGGGGAGCGCCGTTTTGTTAAGCACTCTGAAGGAGGTCGTCATGAAGAAGGCATTGTTCTCCGCTCTGACCCTGGCGTTGCTCTACGGATGCGCCAGCACGCCCGTCGAACCCGAAAAGCCCGCGGAACCCAGCGTACAGACTCCGGCGGTCCCCGCCGCGCCTCCGCTTGCGGCGCGCCCGGTCCAACCCGCCGCACCGCAA
>VBCJ01000322.1 GCA_005884335.1 Betaproteobacteria bacterium
AGCCGATGTTGGCGGTGAGGATCTCTTCGGGTGCGCCGGAGGCGAGGGCCGAAAGCTTGTTCCGTTTCAGTTGCCCGGACAGCTTGGGCTGCAGGATCGAATACGTGCCGGCTGAACCGCAGCACAGGTGCGAGTCGGGCACCGGCGTCAGCTCGAATCCTGCGCGCGCGAGCACGCGCTCGGTCACGCCTTTGACGTTCTGCCCGTGCTGCAGCGTGCACGGCGGGTGAAACGCGCTCCGCCCGCCCTTTTTCCGGGGCAGCGGTTCGAGCCGGGCGTGCTCCGCATCGATCACCTCGCAGATGTCGCGCGTTATCGCGCTGATTTTCTCCGCCTTCCCGGCGTACGCCGGGTCGTGCCCGAGCAGGTGCGCGTATTCCTTCACCACCACCCCGCAGCCGCTCGCGGTCATGGCGATGGCCTCGACCCCGCCGCGTTCTATCATCGGCCACCAGCGGTCGATCAGCGCGCGCATGTCGGCAAGGCCCTCTTCCTGGTAGCCGATATGGAAGCGCAGCGCGCCGCAGCAGCCGGCGCCTTTCGCTTCGAAGAGCGAAATGCCGATTCGGTCGAACACGCGGGCGGCGGCGGCGTTGATGCCGGGCGCGAGCGAAGGCTGTACGCAGCCGGCAAGCGCGAGCATTTTTCGAGGGTGGCGTGGCGCGGGCCAAGCGCCCGCTGCAGGCGCCGAGGCCGGCACCTTTTCGGCGAGCCTCTCGGGAAGGAACGGCCGCGCGAGCCGGCCGAGCGCGAGGAGCAGCGCAAAAAGGGAACGGCGCGGCAGGACTGCCGCGAGCGCACGGCGCTTGACGCGTTCCCACGCGGGCCGCGCCGTTTTTTCCTCGACCAGCTTGCGCCCGATGTCGAGCAGGCGCCCGTACTGCACGCCCGACGGGCAGGTCGTCTCGCAGGCGCGGCAGGTGAGGCAGCGGTCGAGGTGCAGGCGAGTCCTGTCGGTGATCTCCCGCCCCTCGAGCGCCTGCTTCATGAGGTAGATGCGGCCGCGCGGGCCGTCGTTCTCGTCACCGAGGAGCAGATAGGTCGGACAGGTCGCGGTGCAGAAGCCGCAGTGCACGCACTTCCGCAGGATGGCGTCGGCTTCGCGCCCTTCGGGCGTGTCGCGGATAAACTCGGCCAGAGCGGTCTGCATCAGAGCTCCGGATACATGCGGCCGCGGTTGAAAATTCCCTGCGGGTCGAACTCGCGCTTGAGCTCCTTGTGGATCTTCATGAGGGCCGGGGCGAGCGGTTGAAAAACGCCGACCGACTTGTCCCCTCCGCGAAACAGCGTGGCGTGGCCCCCGGCGCGCTTCGCCGCATCGCGGACGGTGCGCGCGTCGGCGCGCGAGCAAAGCCAGCGCAGCGCCCCGCCCCACTCGATGAGCGGCTCCCCGGGAAGCTTGAGGGGCGGCGCGGTCGGCGGAAGCGAAATGCGCCACAGCGGCGCGCCGTTCCTGAAAAACGGGTCGGTCTGCTCGCGGATCCCCGTCCAGAAGCGCTCGCCCTGCTCAGGTTCGAGGAGCTCGCCGCCGATTTTTTTCTGCGCGGCGGCTACCGCGGCAGCGGCGCCCGAGAGGCGCACGCCGAGCTCTCCACCGGTCCAGGCGCTCGCGCTGATCGGCAGGGGCCTCCCGCCCCACTTGTTGAGCGTTTCGATCGCCTTGTCCTCGGGCAGTTCGAGCCTGAGCGTCGCCTCGGCCGCGGGGAGCGGCAGAGCCTTGAGCGAGACTTCCAGGATGATGCCGAGCGTGCCGAGCGCCCCCGCCATCAGGCGCGAGACGTCGTAGCCGGCGACGTTCTTCATCACCCGCCCGCCGAACGCGAGCACCTCCCCGCGCCCGTCCATGATCTTCACGCCGAGCACGAAATCGCGCAGCGCGCCCGCCGCCTGGCGGCGCGGCCCCGAAAGGCCGGCCGCGATCATCCCGCCGAGCGTCGCGCCTGAACCAAACTGAGCGAAATGCGGCGGCTCGAAGGCGAGCATCTGGCGGTGTTCGCTCATTGCGGACTCGATTTCGGTTAGCTTCGCGCCGCAGCACGCGGTGATCACCAGCTCCGAGGGCTCGTAGGCGACGATGCCCGCGTAAGCGCGGGTGTCGAACACTTCCCCTTCGAGCGTCTGGCCGTAGAAGTCCTTGCTGCCGCCGCCGCGTAATCTGAACGGATGCTTCGACGCCGCTGAGGCGCGAATCTTCTGTGACCAGTCCCTCACAACCGATTCCATGATCAGTCGAAAGACAACCCGAGTATCGCCTTGGCCGTCCAGTCGTCGGTCGCCGGCGTGAGGCCGTGGCCGATCCCGAAATTGAGCGACCACGCCTTTGCCTCGTATTCCACGATGAAGTACAGCGTGCGCTCCTGCTCCGCTCGCGGCAAGCGGTCCGCGAGCGTTCCGATCCCGTTGTAGTACTCCGCACCGAGCGACAAGCCCCGCCCGACGCCGTGCACGGCCTTCCAGGCGAGGATGACGTCCGGGCTGCCGCGATAGCCCCTGGAGAGCCCCCAGTCGAGGATCGGGTTCATGCCGATCAGCCAGTCCTTCGCGCGGTAGCCGCCGATGATCCGCAGTTCCGTGCTCCAAGGCGAGTCGGAAAACTTCTTCGTGAGGCGGTCGAGCTCGAGGTTCGCGCCGAAATACCAGCCTCCCCCCTCTTCGCTCGCGTGCACGGGCAGCCACTTCAGCCGCGGCTTGATCCCGGCGAGGTAGAAATGTCCGTGGGAATCGGTCGCGCTCGGAAAATACAGGCCCGCGTCGAAATCGTTGCCTAGCCCCCACGAAAACTCGGGCGTGACTCGCACGCCGTGATGCGGCGGCAGATCGCCGTCGTAGTTGGGCGTTTTGCGGCCGCGCGGCGTGGTGTTAACGTGCAGCTCGAGGCCGCTCTCGCCGCGCTTGTCGAGATCGTCCGTGTAGACCTGGATCTCGTCCACGATCGCGAGCGCTTCGGGCCCGTGACCCAGACCGGCGCCCAACAGCAACGCGGGGAACAACGACGACCGGACCCGCGCCCCGCTGCAACGCACGTCTAGAATCTCGGCAGTTCGGGACGCGGCAGCTGCCCGCCTCGCACCCGCATGCGGCCGAACTCGGCGCAGCGCTGCAGGGTCGGGATGTTCTTGCCGGGATTGAGGAGGCCCTCTGAATCGAAAGCGCGCTTCACGCCCTGGAAGCGCTCGATCTCGGCCGCGGCGAACTGGACGCACATCTGGTTGATCTTCTCCACGCCCACTCCGTGCTCGCCCGTGATGGTGCCGCCGACCTCGACGCATTTCTCCAGCACTTCGCCCGCGAAGCGCTCGGTGCGCTCGAGCTGGTCGGGATCGTTCGCATCGAAAAGAATCAGCGGGTGGAGGTTGCCGTCGCCGGCGTGAAACACGTTGGGACAGCGCAGGCCGTACTTCTTCTCCATCGCGGCGATGAAGTTCAGGATCTCGCCCAATTTCTTTCGCGGAATGGTCCCGTCCATGCAGTAGTAGTCGGGCGAAATGCGGCCCACCGCGGGGAATGCCGCCTTGCGCCCGGCCCAGAACTTCTGGCGTTCCGCCTCGGAGTTCGATGCGCGGATCGCGGTCGCGCCGGCGCGCCGCAACACCTCCGTCATGCCGGCGATGCCTTCCTCGACTTCCTCGGGCGTGCCGTCGGCCTCGCAAAGCAGAAGCGCCGCGGCCTCCAGATCGTAGCCGGCGTGCACGAACTCCTCCACCGCGCGCGCGGCCGGCCGGTCCATCATCTCCAGGCCCGAAGGCACGACGCCCGCCGCGACCACATCGGCCACCGCGTTGCCCGCCTTCTCCACGTCGTCGAACGAAGCGAGGATGACGCAGGCCGTTTCGGGCTTGGGCAGGAGCTTCACCGTGATCTCGGTCGCGACCGCGAGCATGCCCTCGGACCCGATCATGAGCGCAAGCAGGTCGAGCCCGGGCGAGTCGAGCGCCTCGCTGCCGAATTCGACGACCTCGGCTTCGACCGTGACCGCGCGCACCCGCAGCACGTTGTGCAGCGTGAGGCCGTATTTCAGGCAGTGCACGCCGCCCGAGTTCTCGGCGACGTTGCCCCCGATCGAGCAGGCGATCTGCGAGGAGGGATCGGGCGCGTAGAAAAGACCGCAGGGCGCCGCGGCTTCCGAGATCGCGAGATTGGTGACGCCGGGCTGCACGCGCGCCGTTCGCGCCACCGGATCGAGCGCGAGGATGCGCCGCATTTTCGCAAGCGACAGCAGCACTCCGTCCCCCATGGGAAGCGCCCCGCCGGAAAGGCCGGTGCCTGCGCCGCGCGCGACCACCGGCACTTTCAGCTCGTGGCAGGTGCGCAGCACCTGCTGCACCTCCTCTTCGTTCGAGGGCAGCGCCACCACCATCGGCAGCTGCCGGTAGGCCGAGAGGCCGTCGCATTCGTAGGAGCGCGTATCCTCTTCTGCGTGCAGCACGGCATCCGCGGACAGCAACCGGCGCAGGCGCCCTGCGACCTCCGCCTGGCGGACGAAATTGATGCCGGTGACGGCGATGTTCATGTCGGTCTTTCGCTATCGGCAGCTTACAAGTATTTCCTCACCCACGCCAAGCCGTCTTCGGTTTTTCCCGCGGGTGCGTATTCCGCGCCGATCCAGCCCTTGTAGCCGAGCCGGTCGACGAGATCGAACAGGGGAGGGAAATCGATCTCTCCGGTTCCGGGCTCGTGCCGGCCGGGAACGTCGGCGACCTGCATGTGCCCGATCCTCGCGAGATTCGCCGAAAGGGTCGTCGCGAGATCGTCTCCCATGATGTGCATGTGGAAGAGGTCGTACTGCAATTTGAGATTGGCGGCGCCCACGTCGTCAATGAGCTCGAGCGCCTGGGCCGATTTGTTCAGATAGAAACCGGGGATCGTTCGCGTATTGATGGGCTCGACGAGCAGTGTCATGCCCTGCCGCGCCAGCTCCACCGCTGCGTAGCGCAGGTTCCATACGTAAGTCTCGTGCAGCTTCCCCTCATCCACGTTCGGTGGCGCGACGCCCGCAAGACAGTTCATTTGCTTGCAGCCGAGCGCTTTGGAATACTCCATTGCCTTCGCGACGCTGTCACGAAATTCCGCGACGCGAGAAGGCAGGCAGCCGATGCCGCGGTCGCCCTTCTCGGGATCGCCCGCCGGGATATTGATGAGCACCACCTCGACGCCGGCATGCTGCGCGATCTGCGCGAGCCGGCCCTTGTCCCAGCCGTAGGGGAACTGGATCTCGACCGCCTTGAAGCCGGCTTGAGCCGCCGCTTCGAAGCGCTCGGGAAACTCGAGCTCCTTGAACAGCATGCTGATGTTGGCGCAAAACCTCGGCATGGTTCCGGCCTTCAGCGAGAACGTCAGGCGGGCACGGGCTTGCGATGAAGACGATCGTCCGTATGCTGCGGTCCCACCGCGACCTCATCCTGAACTATTTCAGGGCGAGGACTTGTCGGGTCACGGAACTGGCCTATACCACTCACTTGGTAAGTTGCCCGAACCGGAACTCACCCACAAATTCTACTGACGAGGCAATTTAAAGAAATGTTCTGCAATGGCCTTGGCAATGATGCCGTTTGCCAATTTATTATGGTGATCACTTTCATCGTAATACAGGCTAGCAAAGTCGCCAAGTTTCGGTTTCGCCATCGACTCAATTAAAATAGCTTCGGTATCAAGATAAGGTATTCCCCAACGTTCGATTTCTCCTATTAGGAATGCCTTTCGCCAGCCGCCACCGGAAGTGGGGACAAAGATTACGAAACGTAAATCGAGGCTGTTGTCGTTTGCCTCTTGCACGATTCCTTCAATTAGTCTTTTGCTAACCCGCTCTATTTCTCCTCGCCGATGCTGACTCTCCATTAAATTCCCACCCGTTTCTAGATACTCTGCAAACTGGACAAGGGCAGCTCCAAAATAGCTTGTTATTCCGATCGGATTTTTCTTGAGATAGGAATCATTATTCGTTTCGACCGGGACGCCGCTTAGGACAAGCTCATTCTCTTTGATCAAGAAATATGGCTTGGGACGACTTCGATTTTTCATAATACAGCGATCCATATCGACCGTAAGAATCCCAATAATAACCACAGGTTTCTCAAAATGGTCGTGAGATTGCTTAAATCGAAGATAGATTTGGTCCAAGCCATAACCCGGCACACCGAAATTATAGACTGTCTTACCCGGTAACAGGCTTTGCAATTGCTGAGGGATTTTATCCGCCATCAGCTTTCCAGCTCCAACAAAGGAATCACCGTAAAACAATACACTCCCTTCCATGGCTTCCACAACATAAGGGGTGTCGGTAATTACACCCAAGGGGTTCTGAGGGGTCCTTGTGTAAGCCCACCCCAAAATAGGGTCATACGCTAACCCTGTACTGCCTCTTTGGAATTCGTCAAGATTAGCGCTTTCGGCCCTTTCCTTATCAATATTATCTAATCCCCATACGATTCGAAGTTTATAGTAATCGTCATCGGAAAGTACATTCGCATATAACCCAGGAGTACGAAACTTAGGGTGCCCAATGGCTATGCCGGTTCGAAGCGTGATTTCCATTAACAGGGGACTCATTATGACAATGCTAACAAGAAGAAGATTAAGATTCGTTACGAGATTCGTTCTCCGGTAGGTAATGGTGGTAAACCCCCAACAGACCAGGATGAAAACAACGCTCCCCATCACAATTAGAACCATTTCTCTATGCGTTGGAGAGATACTTCCCAGTTGGTAAAGCAAAAAGTTTCTCACAGGCAAAAATGCAACTGTGCCTGCCACAATCCATGTGACACCAATAAAAATGAGAACCTTTTCTCGGATACTCGTCTTCATAAAACCACCTCATCGCGGCAATTTGTAAAGATCCCGGCTGCAATGATGCGCAAAAGTCCGATACGGCGGGGATTTCAGCCCTTTTTTCGCACAGTTGGAACTATCCGCTTTTCGAGGGCGCGGCCAGCGGTTAGCCCCTAAGAGGAGTTCCGCACTCCACACATGTCTCGCCGCGCCGTTCAGCCTAAAACGCTCTGCGTTATGCGACCTCTGCCCTTCCCGGCGGCCAAGCCGGCTTTCCACATCAGGCCTTCCTGCATCATGAAAGAGAGTTCGTGGCCGCGCCTCGCAGCCTCGATCATCATGGCGTGGGTCGAGTCCTTGTGGATCTTGAAAGACGGCAGGGGATCGGCGATGAAGGCTATTCTCATCTAGCGAGTGCGCGAGCGCACTGCGCTGGAAATGACGACCGCTTGTGAAGCACGCCGTCGGTGCGGCGCCATGTCGGGTGCCGGCGCGGTGCTAAGAGAGGTCCATCTAACCAAGCCGTTCTCTTACGTCGCTCTTGCTCTAGCTCGGTCTTCCCGAGCCTCGATTCAACTGGTTTCGGATCTGACGCAGAAGCAGCGTCACGACGAATACCAGGCAGACGATCGCAAACTCGAGCAGCCTCCCGGCGCTGTAGTTGCCACGCAGCGTGATCGTGTAGCCGAAGGCGTTGGCGAATACCTCGGAGACCGCGATCGCTAGCAGGCCGAAGGCAATGATAAAGAGCAGTCTCATGGCACCGGTCAAGACTTTTTCCATGGTCATCTCTCCTGAAACCTCAAGTCAACGCGAACGAGCTCAACCTCGGGACTATTTTCGCGGGATCTCGGTTATGTTCGGGCCGAGCGCACCACGGGCGTAGTTGACCCTCACTACCACGATGCTCTCGTCGGACTTCTTGAACCACAATACCGCGACGTAAGGGTCGGGAGCCGACGTCACGGATACGAGCTGTCCGTACGCGATGGGAATGGCATCGGTGAATTGCGCGGCCATGATTCTTAAGTGGCCTTCGGGCTGAACGGGCTCCTGGATCTTCTGGCACGACGCTGTCAAGCAGGTCGCCGCCATCACAAGGGGTGTAATCGTGCTCTTCCGCATGGCATCTCCTTTCGTTCGAGTTTTTCGACCTCACTTCCCGTCGCTCGATCACGGGAAGGACCCCCAAATTCGTGCCTGCTCTTCATACCCCAATTGTAACGTTCTGTCGAGCAGCGAACCGTCCCCGAGGGCGGTTCGGGCAGCCCCGGGGTACCGGAGAGCATCTGCGCCGCGACCGCGAGTGATATGAAAATCAATTTGCCCGTTGCCGGCGTCCCCTGCGGCTGAAACCTTGTAGCGACGCCTGAGCGGTGCATCCCGCACTCGGCTGCGCCGATCCAGGTTGCCGGCGCGCGTTCGGCGGTCGGATCGGCGCTCCCTGGGCGCTGCGCAACGGGCGTTGCGGCAAATCATGCACTCGCCGGGCGCCCAATGCCGGACTTCAGCGAATTTGGACAGCAGTGATTTTGTCCCTTAGATTACACTTCAATTCCTTGAAAACACTTCAGGCAATTCTTTTATTAGAATTTCTGCAACAATTTTATTCCCTGACGGATTAAGGTGTCCATCGTGACTCCAATACAGATCCCTTAGTGCCAAATGACGCTCGCGAAAATGAAATGTTAGATCGATAAACCTAATGGCATCATGA
>VBCJ01000291.1 GCA_005884335.1 Betaproteobacteria bacterium
CGGTCTTTTCCGGGTCGAGCTGCGGCTCCTGCGGAAGGAAACCGATCTTCATGTTCGGCATGGCGGTCACTTCGCCCTCGAAATTCGTCTCGACCCCTGCCATGATCTTCAGCAGCGTGGATTTCCCGGAGCCGTTCAGGCCGAGCACGCCGATCTTCGCGCCGGGAAAGAAATTGAGCGAGATGTTCTTGAGGATCTGGCGCTTCGGCGGCACGAGCTTGCCGACGCGGCGCAGGGTGTAGACGTATTGGGCCATGGCGTTTTTCGGAAAGGGCGAACTTTACCGCGACTGCGCCCTCACCGCTCGCAGCGATCGGCGGCTAGCGTTTGAGCGGCAGGGCCACGATGAAGCAGCTGCCCCGGGTGTGCGCCTCGCCTCCATGCCGCCGCGCGATCTGCCGCACGAGAGCGAGCCCGAGCCCCGCGCCTCGCCCGGCACCGGCACGGTGGAACGGCTCGAACACGCGCTCGCGCTCGGACTCGGGAATCCCCGCTCCGCCGTCGCAGACGGTAAGCTCCACGCTTTCCGCCGTGAGTGACACGCTCACCTCGATCGGCGGAGCCCCGTGGCGCTTCGCGTTCTCCAGCAGGTTGCGGATCATCCGGCGCAGCAGCCGCGGATCGCCGCGCACGGTGACCGACTGGCCGTCGAGTGCGGCGTTGTCGTAGCGAGCGCATTCTTCCGCCGCGAGAGCGAGCAAATCCACTTCTTCGCTCGTGTCCAGGTCCTTCACGGCATCGAGGCGGCTCGCGAGCAGGATCTCGTCGATCAAAGCGTCGAGCTCGGCAATGTCCTGCTCCAGCTCGGCTTTTCGCTTCGGCTCGGCGTTCTCTTTCATCAATTCCACCGCCATGCGGATGCGCGCGAGAGGCGTGCGCAGCTCGTGCGAAGCGTTCGCGAGCAGAGACTTGTGCGCTCCCACCAGCTCCTCGATGCGGCCGGCGGCCCGGTTGAAGCTCTCGGCGAGCTGCGCCACCTCGTCGTGTCCCTCGACCCGGACTCGCGCGGAAAGCTCGCCCGCACCGAGCGATTCGACACCCGCCTGCAGGCGCTCCAGGCGCGAAGTCAGCCGCCGCACCACCGGATAGGCGCCGACACCGACCGCGAGCGCAAGCAGCGCGAGCACGAGGAACAGCCCGTAAGGCGCATGCCCGTGACCGCGCGGCGCGCGCGCGGCCAGCCACCTGCCGTCGGGCAGGCGTACCGCCCAAGCGGGGCCGCCCCAGCGGTGGATCCAGCCGCCGCGCTCGCGGCCCACCTCGGGTGCAGGCAGCGGCGCACCCACCGCGGCGAGCGGGGAGCGGTCCGGGGCGAAGAGCGCGACGTCAGCGCGCAGGTTGGCGGCGAGCTTCTCGAGCGCCGCCTGCTGCTCGGTCCTCGGCGCGCCAGCGGGCGGCAACGCATTTTGCGCGAGCGTCGCCGCCACTTCGTAGGCCTGGCTCCATGGGCCGTCATCGCCGAACGCTCGCCAGAGCAAGCCCGCGGCGAGAGCAAACGCGGCGAGGCTCGCGAGCACCGCAAGGTAGATGCGCAGGTAAAGGCGGCGCATCAATCTTGCGACTTCGCGAATAGGTAACCGGCTCCGCGCACGGTCACGATGCGGCGCGGCTTCTTCGGATCGTCCTCGATCGCCGCGCGGATGCGCGACACGTGCACGTCGATCGAGCGGTCGAATGCCTCCAGCGGCTCGCCCTTCACGAGGTCCATCAGGGAATCGCGGGAAAGCACTCGGCCTGCGTTCTCGGCGAGGGCGAGAAGCAGCGCGAACTGGTAAGCGGTGAGCGTACGCGCCTCGCCGTCCACGCGCACGGCGCGCGCGTCGCGGTCGATCTCCAGGCGCCCGAATCGCTGAAGCCGCGAAGCGGCACCCCTGCCGCGGCGCAGGATCGCCCGCAGGCGCGCAAGCAGCTCGCGCGGCTGGAACGGCTTGGGGAGGTAGTCGTCGGCGCCGATCTCAAGGCCGACGATGCGGTCGGCAGCGTCGCCGCGCGCGGTGAGCATCAGCACCGGCGTGTCCGATTTTGCGCGCACCTCGCGGCACACTTCGAGTCCGTCCATGTCGGGCAGCATCAGGTCGAGCACCACCGCGTCGAAGGGCTCGCGCGCGAGCCGTTCGAGCCCCGCGCGGCCGGCACTGGCGATCGAAACGCGAAACCCCGCCTCGCCGAGGTACTCGGACACCATCTCGGCGAGGCGGGCGTCGTCTTCGATCAGGAGAATGCGCTCGGCCATGCCTCCTTAAGACCACCGTCGGGTTCCCGCACGATAGGCACTGTAAGCGTCGCCGAATTGCGCCGCAAGCAGGCGCTCGCCGAGCTCAGCCATGTCCCCAACCGCGACGGTATTTCTCCACGCGCGCCGCGAGTTCCTTGCGCTGCGCGGGGGTGAGTACCTCGGCCGCGTCGGCAAGGGATTGCGCAACGCGTCGGGACGCCTGCTCGGCGAGCTGGAGATGCTCGGCGCGCAGCGCCTCGATCGCGGTCCGGTCGACGCTGTCCTGCGTGAGCAGCTCGAGCGCTTTCCCGCGCGCCTCGCGTATCCGCTCGCGAAGCGGCAGCAGGTCTTTCGCCGCCTGCTTCACGATCGGCGCGAGCTTCTGCTTCTGCTCCTCGGTGGCGTCGATTTCGACGTAAAGGTGCTTGAGCATGCGATCGACGTGCTCGTCCACCTGCGCGGGATCGAGCGGGCCCGCCGCGAAGCCGCCGCGGTGCCAGCCGCAGCCGCCCCCGTGCGCGAAGGCTTTGATGCCGATGCCGGCGGCGATGCCGCCGATCAGCGTGGCGATGGCCGCGCGCTTGAAAAAGCGACGGCGTTTCTCGGGATTCCGGTCTTGCGTTTCCATGATTCGTCCTTTCCTGGTTACGGGGAACGCTTCCCCTGGGAAAGGAGTCTCGCAGCAGCAGGTAAGCGGGATTTGTCCAATGAGTAAAGTTATGTAAAGCTGACCTGCTGAAACCAGGAAGAAATGCCGGAACTGCCTGACATAGTCGTCTACATCGAGCATCTCGAGGCGAGCATCATCGGGCAAGCGCTCGAGCGCGTGCGGCTCATGAATCCCTTCGTGCTGCGCAGCGTGACGCCTCCGATCGCCTCCGTCGAGGGAAGGAAAGTCGTCGGCGTCCGGCGAATGGGCAAACGCATCGTCATCGCGTTCGAGGGTGAGCTCTTCCTCGTGCTGCATCTCATGATCGCCGGCCGGCTGCGCTGGCTCGGAACAGACGCGAAGCTCCCGGGGCGGATTACGCTTGCTGCTTTCGAGCTTTCGGGCGGCACGCTCGTGTTCACCGAAGCGGGCACCAAGCGCCGCGCCTCGCTCCACGTCGTCGAGGGCGAGGCGGCGCTTGCGGCGATGGACCCCGGCGGCCTCGACGTCCTCGTAGCCGGTCTCCAGGAGTTCGCCGACCGCGTGAAACGCGAGAACCATACGCTCAAGCGCGCGCTCACCGATCCGCGCTTGTTCAGCGGCATCGGCAACGCCTATTCGGACGAGATCCTGCACCGCGCGAAGCTCTCCCCTTTCGCCCAAACCGCGTCGTTATCGGAGGAAGACGTGAGGCGGCTCTGCGATGCAACGCGGGCGACGCTCGCCGAATGGACCGAGCGGCTGCGCAAGGAGGCAGGCGCGGCTTTTCCGGAGAAGGTCACCGCCTTTCGCGAGGGCATGGCGGTGCACGGGCGGTTTCGCAGGCCCTGCCCGGTGTGCGGCTCGCCCGTGCAGCGCATCGTGTACGCGGAGAACGAGACGAACTACTGCGCGCGCTGTCAGACCGGCGGCAAGGTCCTCGCCGACCGCGCCCTCTCGCGCCTGCTCAAGGCGAGCTGGCCGCGCTCGATCGACGAGCTCGAATAGAGGTCAGGGATAGACGATGACGCCGATCACGACAGCCAGGTCGAGCAGGACCCAGCCGACGCAAGCAAGGTAAATCGTCTTGTCGTTCTTCTGAAGCCCGTAGACGAACCACAGGCAAGCGGCGATGAGATACGCGACCCACGAAATGAGGGAGACGCCACCGGCGTTGTGTCCAATCCAAATGGTGAGTACTTGCGGCACGGTCATGAGCATGGTGAACACGGAAAGACCCCGCAAGACTTTTTCCAGACGGGAGACGGGTAGCGAACTTTGCGGCCGGGTAACGCAGGGACCATCACAAGGAAGCATCGTCATCGCGTCCCTCCTTATCACTCGCGCTCACGGCGATGCTGCCCGGCGTGCGCATGAATTCTCCGACTATTTCACCACCAGCACGCCTTTCATCACCGGGTGCAGACGGCAGATGTAGTGCATTTCACCCTTCTTGCGCGCGGTGAACCGCCAGCTTTTGTCCGGAGCCAGGTCTCCCGATTCGACGCGCTCTTCCCTTGCAGTGACGCTGTGGGGAAGAAAATCCTTGTTGGTCCAGACCACGGTGTCGCCGGCAGCCACTTCCAGGCGCTCGGGGATGAACTTCATTCCTTCGATGCGCACCGCATGCGTTGTTCCCGCGGCGTGCGCGCCGGCCGCGGACAACGCGGCGACGCAAATCAGGACGCGCGCCGCGCGAAGATTCACCGGCTATTTCTTCGCCAGAGACGATTGGACCATTTTGGCGTGGTCCAGATGCGCCGCCATGGCAGGGCGGGCCTTGGTGATCAGATCCTTCAGCTCCGCGTTCTTGGCGCTTGGAATCAGAACCTTGTCGATCGCGTCCAGGACCTGCTGGTGATACGCCACCTCGTTGTCCGTATACGCCTTGTCGAACGCAGCGCCTTTCAGGGTCTTGAGGTTCGCGACGTTTTTGCGGGCGGCGCTCTTCAGGCTCTGGCTGGTGGCGCTTTCCTCGGGCTTGACGCCGAGCTTCTTCGCGAGTGCGGAGGCCTGCTTGTTGACCGCGGTATGGTCGGTGATCATGAGCTGCGCGAACTCCGACACCTGCTTGTTCTTGGTGCGGGACTTGGCAAGCTTGCCTGCGTCGATGTCGATCTGGTCTGCCGCGACCACGATTCCGGCGATCTGCGGATCGGACGGTCCGCCTTTGTCCTGGGCGGAAGCGCTGACGAGGAAGAGCGAGGCTGCCAGGGCGACTGCGATTTTCGATGAGTTCATGGTTTTCTCCAATGGGTAAGGTCAGATTTCGTTTTCGTCGAGCTTCGCCATCACGCCCGCGACGATGCGGTCGCAGCGCGCTCCGGCGAAAGCGAATGCGTCGCCGTAGGCGAGGTCGATTTCCTTCGAGAGCGCCTCGCGCAGCAGGCCCCGCGCGCGGAAGAAGCGCGAGCGCACCGTCGCCTCCGGGATGCCGAGCGCAGCGGCGGTTTCCTCGACGGAGAACTCCTCCAGCGCGCGCAGCACGAACACGGTCCGGAATGCGTCGGGCAGCTCGTCGATTTTCGACTCGAGCAGCCGGCGCGTCTGTGCGCGCTGGGCGGCGCCTTCGGGCTGCTCGGGTAAAGTTTCGTCCATGTTTCCCTCCACGACTTCGCTGTCCTCCTGCGTTTCGCTGCTCAGTTGAATGATTTCAGCCCCGCGGCTGCGCTTGCGAGCGCGTCCGATCGCCTCGTTCACGACGATGCGAACCAGCCACGTGGACAGCTTTGCGTCGCCGCGGAACCCGCTCATCCCCCGGTAGGCGAGCAGATAGGCTTCCTGCACCGCGTCCTCGGCCTCGGCGTCGTCCCTGAGGATGCTGCGCGCCGTACGGTAGAGCTTCTGGTTGTACCGGCGCATCAGCAGCTCGAAGGCATGCTTGTCGCCGGTCGCGATGCGCTGCGCCAGTTCCAGGTCGGTCAGTTCGCCGTAGGCGATTGCTGCGGTCGCGGGTTGCATGGGCACCTCTTGCTGCTTTTTACACCGGTTTCACCCCATTGGATGGAGATTGTGCGCCCCGCGTTCCCGGCCGGGCGGTTCGTCGAAAACAAACGGGGCACTCGGGGACTATCGGTCCCCGTGCCCCGTCATTTCACTTCTACAGCGACTTCAGGTACTCGATCAGGTCGCCTTTTTCCTGCTCGTTCAGCCCGAGCCTGAAAGTGCCGTCGTAGTGCTCGATGACGTCCCGCAGGGTTGCGAAGCGCCCGTCGTGGAAGAAACCGCCCTTCTGGTGCGTCCACAGTCCCGCGAGCGGCGCGGTGCGGTACATTTTGGTCGGCGAGCGGTCGGCTTGGAAGGAATCGATTCCCAGCTCGTCCGGCGAGTGCAGGTTGTGCCCCGGCTCGGTGAAGAGCGGCGGCACGTGGCAGGTCGCGCACTGGCCCCGATTGTCGAAGACTTCCTTGCCCCGCTCCGCCGCGGCCGCGTCGAAACTCCCCACGGGAGGCTTGGGCGCCTTGAGGGCGAGCTGATAGGCGTGGAGCGCGGCGAGCTTGCCCGTGACGAGGTCCGGGGTGCCGCGCGTATTCCACGAGCCGCTCCTCGCGGACACGGGATACTGGTCGCGATCGTTCAAGCGCTGATCGAAGAAAGTCCCCGAGCCGTGCATCTCCGTCACGGCGACGTAGGCGTTCCAGTAAGGCACCGAGCCGAAGCCCGTCCAGGTGTGGAGATTCACGCCGGCGAGCCCGAATGCGGGCGGGATCAGGGTGCCCGCCTGCCCGCCGTCCGGACGGAAGGCTTTGCCGTCCTTGTCGAGCTCGGCGTCGAAGCGCCCGGGGCCCCAGCTGTTCAGCACCACCTTGACCGTAGCCACATTGACTCGGAGGAGGTCGGCGATCGGGGCGAGGTTGGGAGCGAGAGAAACGATGAGTCCGACGTTCAGGTCGCGGTTGGCCCAGCCGTCGAGGCGCTTGCCGATTCCGGGCGCGAAGGAGTCGTCGACGGTCGAGTGGCACAGCGCGCACTGGACGCCCATCGATTTGATGTTCCCCGCTCCGTCGAAAATACCGGTCACGCCCACCACGGCGTTGAGCTTGAGGAGCGCGAGCGTCGTCGCCGGATCGTCCAGATTGACCCTGCCCGCCCTGATCTGCGATTTCAGCTGCTCGGGCAATGCCTCCGCATCCACTTTGAGACCGACGGCGAGCGCCGTCTTCGGGCTCACCCCCGGACCGACGCCGCCGTTTCGCGCACCGGCGATCGCCTGATGCAGCTTGAGCGTATCGCCCCACCACGCTTCGTCCCCGAAGGTATCGAAACGAAAGATCTGCCTGCCCAGGTCGATTGTGGCCTGCGCCTGGTGATCCACTTTCTTGTCGTCTTTTGAAAGTTCGGGTCCTTCCCCGGCGAGCAAGCCGGACTCGTCAATAAGGACGAGCGCTGCAAAGAGAAAAACCCCCAGAGATAAAATGGATTTGTGTTTCATAGGACCTCCTTTGTGAAACCAGTGCTCCCTGACGTGCGTGCACGCATTGGATGGGGGCCGTGATTCCCGCGTTCCCGCCGGGAGTAAACATGCGGCAGGGAGGAAATGCTTCCCGGAACTCCGTAAAATGGGACCCCGCGGAAATCGGGAACGCCGCGGGTCGAAGCGTCGTCGAATCGCTACGGAAAAAGAGCCGCGCAACTACACATGAACCCCGTACTCCGATGGATGGGCGGACGCCTCGCCCGCTACCTTGCGACGCCGATCCGCGGCGCGCAGACCGCAACTGCTTCGCTGGAGCAGCTCGCGGGCGCGCTCAAGCCGGGCGACGTCCTGCTCGTCGAAGGGAACACCCGCGTCAGCGTCGCCATCAAGTACCTGACCCAGTCGACCTGGTCGCACGCGATGTTCTATATAGGCGACGCCCTCGGCCCGCCCGCTCCTGGCGATGAGCCGAGGGGGCTGGTCGAAGCCGACATTCTCTACGGGATTCGCGCCGTACCGCTCTCGGAAGTCTCCGGCATGAACACCCGCATCTGCCGGCCTGTCGGCATGTCAAAGGAAGACCTGCAAGCCGTCATCAGGTTCGCCGTCTCGCACATCGGCGGCCGCTACGATCTGAAGAACGTGTTCGATCTCGCGCGTTATCTGATACCCACGCCGCCGGTTCCGGTGCGCTGGCGCCGCCGCATGATCGCCTTTGGCAGCGGCGACCCGACGCGCGCCATTTGCTCGACGCTGGTCGCCCAGGCGTTCCAGTCGGTGCACTACCCGATCCTGCCCGAGGTCAGGTATGTCCACGACGGCACGCCCGGCTGCAACGACTGCTATCACGAGGTCATGCACATCCGGCACCACAGCTTGTTCACGCCGCGCGACTTCGACATCTCGCCCTACTTCGAGGTGGTGAAGCCCACCATCTCCAAGGACTTCGACTATCACCAGATCGCCTGGGCCCAGGAAGATCCGGTCTGAGCGGAGAAAGAGCGGCGATGCCCAAATACGAAGCCACGCTGACCGCCAGCGAGAGCGTCGCCGAGGGCACGATGGCGTTTCATTTCGCCAAGCCCGCGGATTTCAAATTCGAGGCCGGGCAGTCGGTCAATGTGTCCCTCATCGATCCGCCGGAGACCGACCACAAGGGCAATTCACGCTCCTTCTCCCTGGTCAGCGCACCGTACGAGACCGAGCTCGTGATCGCGACGCGCATGCGCGACACGGCGTTCAAGCGGGTGCTCAAGGCGATGCCCGCGGGCGGCCGCGTCGGCCTGCGCGGTCCGGCGGGCATGTTCACGCTGGATCCCGCCGACGCCCGGCCTGCCGTGTTTCTCGCGGGCGGCATCGGCGTCACGCCTTTCGTGAGCATGCTGCGCGATGCAGCGCACTCGCGGCTCGGGCGCGACCTGTGGCTGTTGTATTCCAACCGCAGGCCCGAGGATGCGGCCTTTCTCGAGGAGCTCGCGGCGCTCCCCAAGCGCCATTCCCGCTGCCATTTCGTCGGCACCATGGTCGAAATGGACAAGTCGAGCCGTCCCTGGAGCGGCGAGACCGGGTTTCTGGACCGCGCCATGCTCGAGCGCTACCTGAAGGGCTTCGCCGCCTACGTCTACTACATCGCCGGCCCGCCGGGGCTGGTCGAGGCCATGCAGAAGATGCTCATCGGCGCGGGAATCACCGAAGACGCGATCCGCACCGACGAGTTCTTCGGCTACTAAAAAATATAAATCGTTCCCGCGGTGAGCGACCGGGTGCGCGCGCCGATAAAATAGCGGTATGCTCCAACGCCGCTCCGATCCCGCGATCGTCATCCGCGGCGCCCGCCAGAACAACCTCAAGAACCTCTCGCTCGAGATCCCCACGGGGGAGCTCGTGGTCGTGACGGGCGTCTCGGGCTCGGGGAAGTCCTCTCTCGTATTCGACACGCTCTACGCCGAGGGCCAGCGGCGCTACGTCGAGACCTTCAGTCCCTACGCGCGCCAGTTTCTCGACCGCATGGACAAGCCGCAGGTCGACGCGATCGAGGGGATTCCGCCGGCGATCGCCATCGACCAGACCAACCCGGTGCGCACCTCGCGCTCGACGGTCGGCACGATGACCGAGCTGAACGACCACCTGAAGCTCCTTTTCGCGCGCGCCGGGCGGCTTTTCTGCCGCGGCTGCGGCCAGCCCGTGCACCGGGACTCACCCTCCTCCGTGTACGAACAGCTGTCGGCCCGCGCTGGAGCGGCGGGTGACCCGCGCCTGATAATCACTTTCCCGGTCCCGGTGCCGAAGAATTTCAAGGAAGAGGAAGTCCAGGCGCTGCTCAAGGCGCAGGGCTACGACCGCATCCACGCGCGTACGGGCACGCTGCTCGAGGTCATCCAGGACCGCGTGAAGATGTCGTCGGCGGAGAAGGCGCGTGTGGTCGAAGGCATCGAGGCCGCGTTCAAGGTCGGCCAGGGCAAGGTCAACGTGTATCCGCTCGAAGCGGACGGCAAAGCCGGGCCGCCATGGCGATTTTCCTCCGACCTCCACTGCGCCGAATGCGACATCCACTATTCCGAGCCGCTCCCGAGCCTGTTCTCCTTCAACTCGCCGCTCGGCGCCTGCGAGACCTGCCGCGGGTTCGGGCGCGTGATCGGCATCGATTACGGACTCATCGTCCCGGACGAGACGAAAACCCTGCGCGAAGGCGCGATCCGGCCTTGGCAATCACCGAGTTTCCACGATTGCCAGGACGACATCGAGAAGTACGCGAAGAAGCGGGCCGTTCCGCTCGACATTCCGTTCCGGGATCTCAGCGAGAAGCAGCGTGAATGGGTGCTCGAAGGCGAGCCCGAATGGGTGAGCTGGAGAAAATCCTGGCCGGGCACCTGGTACGGCGTCGCGCGTTTCTTCCGGTGGCTGGAGACCAAGGCCTACAAAATGCACGTGCGCGTGCTCTTGTCGCGCTATCGCGCCTACACGCCCTGTTCGGCCTGCGGCGGCGCGCGCCTCAAGCCCGATGCGCTGCTCTGGCGGGTCGGGACCAAGGAGGATGCCGACCGCGTGCTCGACCCGGCGCGGCGCTTCAAGCCGCAGGGCTCGAAATTCTCGGACGACGTCCTGCGTGCGCTTCCAGGCCTCACCGTGCACGACCTGGTGCTCCTGCCCGCCGAGCGCACTCGCGCGTTCTTCGAGCAGTTGCATCTCCCCGCCCCGCTGGACGAAGCTACCGATCTGCTACTCACCGAAATCCGCGCCCGGCTGCGCTACGTGCAGGAAGTCGGCCTCGGCTATCTCACGCTCGATCGGCAATCGCGCACGCTTTCCGGCGGCGAAGTGCAGCGCATCAACCTCACTACCGCGCTCGGCACCTCGCTCGTCAATACGCTCTTCGTGCTGGACGAACCCTCGATCGGCCTGCACCCGCGCGACATGGGCCGCGTCATCGGCGTGATGCAGCGCCTGCGCGACGCCGGCAACTCGCTCGTTGTGGTCGAGCACGACCCGCAGATCATGCTGCAGGCCGACCGCCTCATGGACATGGGCCCGGGGCCGGGCGAGCGCGGCGGCGAGATCGTGTTCTTCGGCACGCCCGAGGAGCTGAAGCAGTCGAAAACGCTCACGGCGGAATATCTCTCGGGGAGGAAGCGCGCCGGTGGAAAACCGGGGACAGACCACGGTTTTCCGGGAAACCGTGGTCTGTCCCCGGTTTTGGAGCTCCTCGGCGCGGCCGAGCACAACCTGAAAGACATCGACGTCGGCATTCCGCTCGAGCGCTTGGTATGCGTCACCGGGGTCTCGGGCTCGGGGAAATCAACGCTGGTGCAGGACGTGCTCTACGCCGCGCTTCGAAAGGCGAAAGGCAGGCCGACCGAAGCGCCGGGCGCGTTCCGCGAGTTGCGCGGCCACGCGCTGATCGGGGACGTGGTCATGGTGGACCAGACGCCGATCGGGCGCACCACGCGCTCCAACCCCGCGAGCTACGTCGGCGCCTGGGATGCGATCCGCAACATCTACGCGAAAGAGCCGCTCGCGAAAGAGCGCAAGTACACCGCCGGTACCTTCAGCTTCAACTCCGGCAACGGGCGCTGCCCGACCTGCGGCGGCAACGGCTTCGAGCACGTCGAGATGCAATTCCTGTCGGACGTGTACCTGCGCTGCCCCGACTGCAACGGCAAGCGCTTCCGCGACGAGGTGCTCGAGGTCGTGGTGGGAAGGAAGTCGATCGCCGACGTGCTCGAGCTGACCGTGTCCGAGGCGCTCGCTTTCTTCCGGGACCGTCCCGAAGTGCAGCGTGCTCTGAAGCCGCTCGCCGACGTCGGGCTCGAGTACCTGCGCGTCGGCCAGCCGGTGCCGACGCTCTCCGGCGGCGAGGCGCAGCGGCTGAAGCTCGCCGGGCATCTGGTCGAGGCGTCCTCGAAGCCTAAGGGCGCGCGCGGCTCGCTGTTTTTGTTCGACGAGCCCACGACAGGCCTGCATTTCGACGACGTCGCGAAACTGCTCTCGGCGTTCCGCCAATTGATCGCCGCGGGGCATTCGCTGGTCGTGATCGAGCACAACCTCGATGTCATCCGCGCTTCCGACTGGCTCATCGACCTCGGCCCCGAGGGCGGCGACGCAGGCGGCGCGATCGTCTGCACCGGAACGCCGGTGGAGGTCGCGAAGCACGCCGGCTCGCACACCGGCAAGGCGCTGCGCGAATACGAGGCGGCGCTCGCAAAGCCCGCCGCCCTTCGCGCGGCCGAGCCCGGCGTGCCGCTGCAGGCCCGCGTCAACGAGTCGATCCGGATTCACAACGCCCGCGAGCACAACCTGAAATCCATCGACGTCGAGATCCCGCGCAACGAGTTCACCGTCGTCACCGGCGTTTCCGGCTCCGGCAAGTCCACGCTCGCCTTCGACATCCTGTTCGCCGAGGGCCAGCGGAGGTATCTCGAGTCGCTCAACGCCTACGCGCGCCAATTCGTTCAAGCCGCGGCGCGGCCCGACGTGGACGCGATCTTCGGAATTCCGCCCACAGTCGCGATCGAGCAGCGCACCAGCCGCGGTGGAAGCAAGAGCACCGTCGCAACGCTCACGGAGATCTATCACTTCCTGCGATTGCTCTACGTCAAGCTCGGGCTCCAGCACTGTCCCGACTGCAAGGTGCCGATCGAGCCGCAGAGCGAAGCCGCCATCGCCGCGCGCCTGCTGCGCGATTATCGCGGCCAGCGCATCGGCCTGCTCGCCCCGCTCGTCCTCAACAGGAAGGGCTATTACACCGACCTGGCCAAGTGGGCGCGCGGCAAGGGGTACGCGCATCTGCGCGTCGACGGGGAGTTCCTGCCGACCGACAAGTGGCCGCGGCTCTCGCGCTTTCAGGAGCACACCCTCGAGTTGCCGGTCGCGGACCTGCGCATCGCCGCGGATAATGAAGCGGAAATTCGCCGGTCGCTTGCCCGCGCTCTGGAATTCGGCAAGGGCGTCGTGCACGTGATCGCGGGACTCGATCGCCTGGCCGAGGCCGCCGCGAACTCCCGATCGGCGCGCGTGGAAATGGACCTCCCGCAGAGCGTGTTCTCCACCAAGCGCGCCTGCCCTTCGTGCGGGCGCAGCTTCGCCGAGCTCGACCCGCGGCTTTTCTCGTTCAACTCCAAGCACGGCTGGTGCCCCGAGTGCTACGGCACCGGTCTCAAGCTCGACCGCGTGGAATGGGACGAGGAGCGCGCGAAGACCGGCACCGAGGACCACGTGCTCGACTCGTGGATAGAATGGCTGGAGGTGGACGAGGCCTGCCCGGGCTGCGACGGCAAGCGCCTCAACCGCGATGCGCTTGCGGTGCATTACCAGGGGCGCTCGATCTCCGAGCTCGCCGCGCTGCCCGTGGGCGGGCTCGAAGCGCTTTTCCGCGGCCTGGAGCTCTCCGGCCGCGAAGCCGAGATCGCGCGCGACATCGTCGCGGAATTGAAGTCGCGCCTCTCGTTCCTCGACCAGCTGGGCCTCTCCTACCTTTCGCTCGATCGCTCGGCACCCACGCTTTCGGGCGGCGAGGCGCAGCGCATCCGCCTCGCCTCGCAGCTCGGCTCGAACCTGCGCGGCGTGTGCTACATCCTGGACGAGCCCACCATCGGCCTGCACCCGCGCGACAACCGGATCTTGCTCGACACGCTGGAAAAGCTGCAAGCCAAGGGCAACACGCTCGTCGTGGTCGAGCACGACGAGGACACCATCCGGCGCGCCTCGCACGTCATCGATCTCGGTCCCGGCGCGGGGAAGCGCGGCGGCCGCGTGATCGCCGAAGGCTCTGCCGGTGACCTGATGCGAAACGCCGATTCGGTGACGGGGAAATTCCTCAAGAACCCGCTCACGCATCCGCTGCATCCGCCGCGTCCGGTGGCGCGAAGCACGCCTTCGCTCGAGATCGCCGGCGCGTCGCTGCACAACCTGAAGAGCATCGATCTGCGCGTGCCGCTCGCAAGGCTCAGCGTGATCACCGGCGTCTCGGGCTCGGGCAAATCGACCCTTGCCCGCGACGTGCTCTATGCGAACCTTTCAAGAATGGTGGGCGAGCGCAGGCAGAACAAAACCGCCCCGCTATCCGGTTGCCGCACGATCCGCGGCGTGGAGAACGTCGGGCGCGTGCTCGAAGTCGACCAGACGCCGATCGGCAAGACGCCGCGCTCGTGCCCGGCGACCTATGTCGGTTTCTGGGACGCGATCCGGCGCTTGTTCGCCGAGGCGAACGAATCGCGCATGCGCGGCTGGAGCGCGAGCCGCTTTTCGTTCAACACCAAGGGCGGGCGCTGCGAGGCCTGCGAAGGCCAGGGAATCAAGAAAATCGAGATGAGCTTCCTGCCGGACGTGAAGGTGACCTGCGAAGTCTGCGGCGGATTCCGGTTCGGCCCCGAAACGCTGACGGTGCTCTGGAAGGGAAAATCGATCGGCGAAGTGCTGGCGATGAGCGTTGACGAAGCGGCCGAATTTTTCGCCGCGCACCCTTCGACTCATCACGCGCTGCGATTGCTGCAGGACGTAGGCTTGGGCTATCTGACGCTCGGCCAGCAGAGCCCGACGCTCTCCGGCGGAGAGGCGCAGCGCATCAAGCTGGTGACGGAGCTCGCGAAAGTGCGTATCGACGCCAATGGCAATACGGCAATACGCCCCGGCCGTGCCGGTTCCGAGAGCCACACGCTATACGTGCTCGACGAACCCACCGTCGGCCTGCACATGGCCGACGTGGAGAAACTCCTTCGCGTGCTGCACCGACTCGTGGACGCGGGCAACACGGTGGTGGTGATCGAGCACAATCTGGATGTGATCGCGGAAGCCGACTGGATCATCGATCTCGGGCCCGAAGGCGGCGAAGGAGGCGGACGAGTCGTCGTTGAGGGACCGCTGGAAGGACTGATGGCCGCGCGGCAGACGGGCCACACCGCCAGGGTGCTGAATGATTTTCTGAAGGCCCGGCGCTCGCCCGCGGTCGTCTAGCCCGCGCGCGATCGGGCTCAAGCGGATCGCTCGGCTTTTTTCGCCTGCAGGTACTTCTGCAGGTTCGCCGTGGTCTCCATTTTTTTGCGCTCGGTGATGTCCCGCCCGGTGATGAACATCCCCTCTTCTCCGCGCGCCGGACGGCGCTCCCACTCGAAGCACCTGTACGATCCGTCACTGCACCGCAGCGAGAATTCGATCGGTCGGCCTTCCAAGACGAGGCGCGTATTCACGAGCATCAGCGCATGGGCCTGCTCGCCCTGATCGATCAGCCTGGTGAGCGGTTTTCCCAGCAACATTGCGCGCGGGTAGCCGAGGACCTTTTCCCAGGTTCGATTCAGGTTCTTGAGCCTCAGATCGAGCGCGACGATCCCGAGCAGGAACGGCGATTCCTCGATCACCCAGTCCTCTCTCCTGCGCCCGTAATCGTCCTTCGGTCTCTCTGGCTTTGAAAAATCTTCCACGGTGCTCCCCGGCCGAATCTATAATTCTGACGGTTTTTCGATGCGCGTGCCTCTCTCGATGCGCGTGCCTCTCCCGCTTGAGGCTAAACGGACGGGCGGGAGTCGTCCATCGGGTAAACCGGACATCCGATGTCAGGAAACCACGATAATTTGAGACGAATCAAAGAAATATTCTCCCCCGAACGCTCCTATTGAACCCCTTACTCCTTCGAACTCTGCAATTGGTAGCGGTGCCGGCCGTGGTCCTGCTGGCGGCCGCGCTCGCGGTCGCGGCAAGCCACGCGCTTCCGCGCTCGCTGTCCGGCCTGATCGGGGTGGGGCCTTATATCGTGCTGCTGCTCGGGACGGCCATCAGCGCGTGGTTCAACCGCAGCCGCGCGCTCATCATGCTGGCGTCGCTTCTGGCCGCCTACGCCGGTTACAGCCTGGCCTGGGACCTGGGTCCGCAGAGTTTCGCCGTGACGGCGGTGTTGACCGCGTTCGCAGTGCTCGTGCCCTTCAACGTGCTGCTCGCGCTCGCCTTTCCCGAGCGCGGGGTGCGTCAGTACAGAAACTATCGATGGCTTCTGCTCGGGCTGGCTGAAATCCTGATCGTGATCTGGATCGCGAATGCCGGCCGCTCCAGCCTCTCGGGCACGGCGTGGCGCGACGTGCTCGATCACTGGTTGCTGCGCTCTCCGCCGACGCCGATCGCCGCGCGAATCATGCTGGCCGCGGCATTCGCCGCAGCCCTCGCGAGGACGTGGCCCCGCCGCGGGCTCAAGGAACTGCGCAGGGAACCGCGGCCGCTGGACATCGGCATCGCGGCGGCGCTCGTCGCATTCTTCATCGGCTGCGAATGGGCAACGGCGCCACTCGCGTTCGGCGCGTTCATGTCGGCCGCGGGCGTGATCCTGCTCGCCGCCGTGCTCCAGGAATCGCACCGCCTCGCTTTCCGCGACGAACTGACGAACCTGCCCAGCCGCCGCGCGCTCGAGGAGCGCCTCACGGGACTGGGCCCGACCTACGCCATCGGGATGATAGACGTGGACCATTTCAAGCAGTTCAACGACGCCCACGGCCACCACATCGGCGACCAGGTGTTGAAGCTCGTCGCCGCGCGCCTCGCGGCCATCGAGGGCGGAGGCACGTCGTACCGTTACGGCGGCGAGGAGTTCTGCGTTTTGTTCTCCGACCGCACGCTCGAGCAGGCATTGCCGCACCTGGAGCAACTGCGAAAGGACATCGAGGACTACAGAATGGCGGTGCGCGGCGGGGACCGGCCCAAGGAGAGAGGGACGGGATCGCGCCTTCGCGCAACGCGCGCTCCGGAAAAGACGCTGTCGGTGACGGTGAGCATCGGGGCAGCCGAGCGCGACGCCACGCTCATCAGGCCGGCGCTGGTCATCCGCGCCGCAGACGAAGCCCTTTACCGCGCCAAGCGCGCGGGGCGGAACCGGGTGATGCGGTAGCCGGGCTGCAGCGGGCGGTCTACAATGCCCGCTCGCATGAGACAGTCCGCCCGCCCCAGACAGAAAGGCAACGACCGGGCCGCTCCGAAGCAGGCCAGCGAAGGGCCGGGAGAAAGCGAAGCACGCTTTCGCGCCATCGCGGAGCTATCGGGTGACTGGTACTGGGAACAGGATGCCAGCCACCGTTTTACCTGGGCCTTCGTGCGCGGCGGGTCCGCCGGAGCGGTCTCTTCAATAATCGGAAAGACGCGCTGGGAGCTCGGCGAGCAGCCTCTCAATGGAACGTGGGAGGAACACCGCAGACTGCTCGACGCTCGCCAGCCCTTCAGCGATTTCCACGTGCGACTGGTCGACGAGAACGGCGCGGAGCATTTTTTCTCGACGACCGGCGTTCCGACATTCGACAGTGCAGGAATCTTCACGGGATACCGCGGCCTCGCTCGCCGGATTACCCAGCGCAAGCGCGCCGAGCAGCTGCTTCGGCTCGAGCACACGGTGGCGCGCTCGGTGACCGAGGCCGACAGCGTTGCGGCGGCGCTCAAGGCGGTGATCCGCACCGTTTGCGAAGCGCAGGACTGGGAGTGCGGGCGGTTCTTCCGCGTCGACGACGAAGCCGGCGCTCTGCGCTTTGCAGAGGCCTGGAGCAAGCCCGGACCGCAGTTCGATCGGTATATCGAGCACTCGCGCAAAGTGGCGTACATCCCGGGCGTCGGACTGGCCGGAAAGGTCTGGCAATCGGGCGAGCCGATGTGGGTCGCGGACATCACGCGAGACGCGCGCGTGTGGCAGCAGGCGATCGCCGTCGAAGCGGGGATGCACGGCGCATTCGTGTTTCCGGTGAATTCCGGAGGAAAGACGATAGGCGTTCTCGCCTTCAACAGCACCGAGATCCGCGAACCGGACGAGCACCTGATGCAGGCGATCCACGTGATCGGCGCGCAGATCGGGCAGTTCGTTCAGCGCAAGCAGGCCGAGGAAGTGCTGCGCGAAAGCGAAGAGCGCTTCCGGAACCTGACCGAGCTTTCATCGGATTGGTACTGGGAGCAGGACGAAAACTTCCGCTTCACTATGGTTTCTGACAATCTCCACCGGCGCCTCGGACCTCTGACGCAATCGGTCATCGGAAAGGCCCGCTGGGAATTGCCCACGCTCAACATGACCGAGGCCGACTGGGCGGCGCACCGCGCTCTGCTGAAGGCTCATCAGCCGTTCCGCGACCTGCAGTGGCACCGCCTCGACAACGCGGGCAAGCTGCAGATCGCAAGCATAAGCGGCAAACCGATCTTCGACTCCGAGGGGCGCTTCTGCGGCTACCGCGGGATAGGCCGGGACATCACCGAGAGCAGGCGAAGCGAGGAGGCGTTGCTGCGCTTTCGCGCTTCGATGGACATGTCGGACGACATGATCCTGCTCGTCGATCGCAAGACGATGCGCTTCGTCGACGTGAACGAAACCGTCTGCCGGAATCTCGGGTACTCGCGCGAGGCGTTCCTCGCGATGACGCCGGCAGACATCCTGCCTGTCACCCGGAAAGAGCTGGAGACCGCATACGACGAGATGATCGCGACCGGCTCGACGCAGGGCATGAGGAGCGAATACCTTTGCAAGGACGGGTCGAAGCTGCCATTCGAATCGAGGCGGCGCGTGATGCGTTCGGGGGACAGTTGGATCATCGTCGTCACTGCGCGCGACATCCGCGAGCGCATCGCCCGGGAGGAGGCGCTCCGCAAGAGCAACGAGCGTTTCGACATGGCGGTTCGAGCCACCAACGACGTGATCTGGGACTGGGACCTGATCACCGACGAAATCTGGTGGAACGAGAACTTCACCAAAGTATTCGGCCATCCGCGCGAAGCGCCAGATCGCAGCGTCAAATCCTGGTACGAGGGAATTCATCCCGACGATCAGGGCCGGGTCATCGCCGGCGTGCATCGTGTGATCGGCGCGGGCGGGGAGTACTGGAGCGACGAGTACCGGTTCCGGCGGCACGATGGCAGTTTCGTCCACGTGCTCGACCGCGGCCAGGTGATCCTGGACGGCACGGGGCGGGCGGTGCGCATGATCGGGGCGATGGCCGACATCAGCTCGCGCAAGCAGGCCGAGGAGAGAATCCACAATCAGGCGCTGCGACAGCGCCTCATCGCCGAGTTCGGCCAGCAGGCGTTCGCGAGCTCCGACGTCGAAGACGTGCTGAGCCGGGCCGTGGAGCTCGTCACGGTGGCGCTCGAGGCCGATTACTGCACCGTGCTCGAGCTCGACGAAAGCGCCAAACAACTCCTGATCAAGGCGGCATCGGGCTGGCCCAGCGAGATGATGGCGCGCCGGACGGTGGCCGTCCGCCCGGGGGGCCGCCTCGAATTCGTGCTGTCGCGCCGCGAGCCTCTCGTCACCGAAGATCTGGCGAAGGACGAGCGATTTTCAGATTCCCCGCTGGTGCGGCTGGGCGTGCGCAGCGGCATCCAGGTCCCCATATTCGGAACGGCCGGAACGTTCGGAATACTCAGCGCGCACGCCCGCGCGGAGCGCCACTTCGGCCCGGACGACGCGAGTTTCCTGCAGAGCGTGGCGAACATACTGGCGGTCGCGATCGAGCGCCGGAGCGCGGAGGAGCGCCTCGAGCGCCTCGCGCAATTCGACTCTCTCACCGGGCTGCCCAACCGGCACCTGTTTCACGACCGCCTGATGAAAACCGTGGCGCACGCACGACGCAGCGGGGAACCCATGGCGGTGCTCTTCATCGACCTGGACCGCTTCAAGCTGGTGAACGACACCCAGGGGCACAGCGCCGGTGACAAGCTGCTCAAGGAAGCGGCGGCCCGTCTTTCGCAGTGCGTGCGCAGCGGCGACACGGTAGGCCGGTTCGGCGGGGACGAGTTCGGCGCCATCGTGTCGGAGCTTGCGAAACCGGGGGACGCGGGCGTCGTGGCACAAAAAGTCCTGGACGCTCTCGCGCGGCCGTTCAAGCTCGATTCGCACGACACCTACGTCAGCGCGAGCATCGGCATCACGCTGTTCCCGGCCGACGGCGACAACCCCGAAGCCCTGGTCATGAACGCCGACACCGCCATGTATCGCGCCAAGGAACAGGGCCGCAATACCTACCAGTACTTCACCCGCGAGATGAACGAGCGGGCGCTCGCGCGCGTGCGGATGGAGGCGGCGCTGCGCCGGGCCATCGATCAAAAAGAGTTTCTCCTCCACTACCAGCCCAAGGTGGCCCTCGAGAGCCGCCTCATCTGCGGTTTCGAGGCGCTGCTGCGCTGGCGGCATCCCGAGAAGGGTTTGGTCCTGCCGGGGGAATTCGTTTCGGTCCTGGAGGACACCGGCCTGATCGTGCCGGTGGGCGAAAGGGTGTTGCGCGAAGTGTGCGCCCAGATTCAGGCATGGCAGCGGGACGGGCTCGCGGTAAAGCCCGTGACGGTGAACCTCTCCGCGCGCCAGTTCCAGCAAAAGGATTTCGAGTCCATCGTGAGGCACATCCTGCGCGAAGCGGGCATCGATCCTTCGCTCGTCCAGTTCGAGCTCACCGAGTCCCTGCTGATGAGCGATCCGGAGGGCGCCGCGCGCACGCTTCGCGGGCTGAAAGACTCGGGCGTGAGGATCTCGGTGGACGATTTCGGGACGGGCTACTCGAGCCTCGCGTACCTGAAGCGTTTCCCGATCGATGCGCTCAAGATCGACCACTCCTTCATTCGCGACATCACCACCGACCCGGAGGACGCCATGATCACGCTCGCGATCATCGGCCTCGCGCACAGCCTCAAACTGAAGGTCGTGGCCGAGGGCGTGGAAACGCAGGAGCAACTCGAGCTGCTCGCCGCGAACGGCTGCGACGAGATCCAGGGCTATTACTTCTCGATCCCGACGACGGCCGAGGAGTGCGAGAAGATGTTGAGGGAAAACCGCCGCCTCGTCTGAAACGGACGCGCGCTCCGGTGCCGAGAGGCGTATCATCGCCGCTTTGTCCGCGGCTCCTTATGAGCGCAAGCGCCTTTTTTCTGCTTAAACCCCACACCCGCGACCTCGGCGGGTTTTCGGTGCGGAGAGTGCTCCCCGGGATGCCGCACCGCATGGTCGGCCCGTTCATCTTTTTCGATCACATGGGTCCTGCGGATTTCGCGCCAGGCGCCGGAATCGACGTGCGCCCGCATCCGCACACAGGCCTGGCGACGGTCACCTATTTGTTCGAGGGCGAAATCCTGCACCGTGACAGCCTCGGCACCGTGCAGGCGATCGAACCGGGCGACGTCAACTGGATGACCGCTGGGCGCGGCATCGTTCATTCGGAGCGCACCGCGCCGGAGCTGCGCCGCACGGGCGCGCGCCTGCAGGGTCTGCAAACTTGGGTCGCGCTCCCGAAAAAGAACGAGCTCGCCGATCCCGCGTTCAGCCATCACCCCAAGGCGACGCTGCCGCGGATTTCCGCTCCCGGCTTGGAATTGCGTGTCGTCGCGGGCAGCGCCTTCGGGAAACGCTCACCCGCACCCGTGTTTACCCAAACCCTCTTCGTCGGAGTCGAGATCGACGCCGGCCGCGCCTTCGAGCTCGAGGCCGAGCACGAAGAGCGGGCCGTATACGCTCTCGAGGGGGACGTGACCGTGGCCGGTACGCCTCTCCCGCCGCAGCACATGGCGGTCATCGCACATCGCGAGCCGGTAGAGGTGAAGGCGCTGACGCGGGCCCGCCTGATGCTGATCGGCGGGGAAAAAACGGACGGAGAGCGCTTGATCTGGTGGAACTTCGTCGCGAGCTCGCGCGCGCTCCTGGAAGAGGCGAAGCTTCGCTGGCGCGAGCAGCGCTTCGCCCACGTCCCAGGGGACGACGAGTTCATCCCGCTTCCAGAGGCATAGCAGGAAAGCACCACCGATGCGTGATCCCGCGCCCGTTCCGATTCGCCTCGAGGACTACGCGCCGCCCGCTTTTCTGATCGAGACCGTCGATCTCGACATCGAGTTGTTCGAGGATCACGCTCGCCTCCGCTCCCGTCTCAAATGTTCGCGCAATCCCAAGTCGGCCGATCCGAACGCGCCCCTCGTGCTCGACGCCGAGGAGCTCGAATTCGTGTCGGCGACGTTGGACGGCAGGAAGCTTGCCGCGGGTGACTATGTACTCGGAGACGCGCATCTCACTATCGCGAAGGCACCGGCGCGCTTGGTTCTGGAAACCGCGTGCAAGATCACCCCGCGCAAGAACACCCAGCTCATGGGGCTGTATGCTGCCGAGAACGGTTTCTTCACCCAGTGCGAGGCCGAGGGCTTCCGGCGCATCACCTACTTCATCGACCGGCCGGACGTGATGGCAAAGTACACGGTGACGATCCACGCCGACCGCGAGAGGTATCCGGTGCTCCTCTCGAACGGCAATCTCGTCGGGAGCGGCGCGGAGGCCGGCGCCCGCCATTGGGCCAAGTGGCAGGACCCCTTTCGCAAGCCTTGCTACCTCTTCGCCATGGTCGCGGCGAAGCTGGACAAGCTCGAGGACCAATTCGTCACGCGCTCGGGCCGGCACGTGCGCCTCGCGATCTACGTCGATCCGGGCAAGCTCGACCAGTGCGGCTTCGCCATGCAGGCGCTGAAAAAATCCATGAAGTGGGACGAGGACGTGTTCGGCCTGGAAGTTGACCTCGATGATTATGCGATTGTCGCAGTGGGCGACTTCAACATGGGCGCGATGGAAAACAAGGGCCTCAACATCTTCAACACCAAGTACGTGCTCGCGCGGCCGGATACCGCCACCGACGGCGATTACCTCGGCATCGACCGCGTCATCGCGCACGAGTACTTCCACAACTGGACAGGCAACCGCGTCACCTGCCGCGACTGGTTTCAGTTGTCGCTCAAGGAAGGGCTCACCGTCTTCCGTGACCAGGAGTTCGGAGCGGACAACTATTCCCGGGCGGTCGAGCGCGTCCGCGAGGTGCGCGACCTGCGCGTCGGGCAGTTCGCCGAGGATGCGGGGCCGATGGCGCATCCCGTGCGTCCGGCCTCCTACATGGAGATCAACAATTTCTACACGAGCACCGTCTACGAGAAAGGCGCGGAAGTCGTGCGCATGATCCGCACCCTGATCGGCGCGCAGAATTTCCGCAAGGGGATGGACCTGTACTTCGCGCGGCACGACGGGCAGGCGGTGACCTGCGACGATTTCGTGCGGGCGATGGCCGATGCCGCGGGCGCCGACCTCTCGCAGTTCATGCGATGGTACGACCAGGCCGGGACGCCGGTACTCGAGGTCGCGGGCGAGTACGACGCTGCCGAAAAACGCTACGTGCTCTCGGCAAAGCAGTCCTGTCCGCCTACGCCCGGGCAGGAAACGAAGCTGCCTTTCCACATTCCTTTCGCGGTCGGGTTGGTCGGGCCGGACGGCCGCGATCTGCTCGCCGAAGGCACGCACGTGCTGTCGGTGAAGCAGCCGGAGGAGCGCTTCGTTTTTGAAAACGTCGGTGCGAAACCCGTGCTTTCCCCGCTGCGCAATTTTTCCGCTCCAGTGATCGTCAGGCACGAATACACCGAGGCCGAGCTCACGCATCTCATGGCGCGCGATTCCGACGCCTTCAACCGGTGGGAGGCCGGCCAGCGGCTTGCGCTCGGCATCATGCTGCGAGGAATCACTGCGGCGCAGGGCGGCCGCGCGCTCGAGGTGCCGCGCGACTTCGTCGACGCAGCTGGGCGCGTGGTGGCGGATTCATCGAGGGATCCCGCGTTCGCGGCCGAAATGCTCGCGCTGCCTCCGGAAAACTACATCGCCGAACAGGTGGCGATCGTCGACCCGGACGCGATCCACGCGGTGCGAGACGAGCTGAGGCGGCGCCTCGCCGCCGCGATGAGGGAGGAATTGCGCGCTGTCTACCGCGCGCATCGGGTCGCGGGTCCCTACTCGTCCGATGCCGTCTCCGCCGGCAGGCGCGCGCTCAAGAACTCCGCGCTCGGGCTCCTCATGGAGCCCGACGATGCCGGCATGCGCGCGCTGTGCATGAAGCAGTTCGACGCGGCGGACAACATGAGCGATGCGCTCGCGGCGCTTTGCCTGCTCGCCAATTGCGACTGTCCCGAGCGGGCGCCGGCGCTGGATGCCTTCTACGACAAGTGGAAGAACGAGCCGCTGGTGGTGGACAAGTGGCTCGCGGTGCAATCGACGACCCGGCTGCCCTCGGCGCTCGCCGACGTTAAACGCCTGATGACGCACCCGGCGTTCAACATCAGGAACCCCAACAAGGTGTACGCGCTCATCGGCGGATTCCGCGGCAACCAGGTGCGCTTCCACGCAGCCGACGGCTCGGGCTACGCGTTCCTCGCCGAGCAGGTGATCGCGCTCGACGCGATCAACCCGCAGGTCGCTGCGCGCATGGCGCGCGGCTTCGACCGCTGGAGAAAGTTCGACGCCGGGCGCCAGGCGCACGCTCGAGCGGCGCTCGAGCGCATCAGTAGCACAAGAGGCGTTTCAAAAGGCGTGCTCGAAATCGCCACGCGCGCCCTGGCCTGACGCCGCGGCGCCCTGCGGGCCTTATTTGCGGCGCTGCATCTCGGCGAACTTGGCCAGCTCCCAGGGCCGGATCGCGACCAGCATGTGCATCGCCGTGCACTCGTCGAACGGCCTGCGCGTGTCGTCGTTGTGCAAATCTGCGAACTCGTTCGCGACGCGGCGCAGGCGCACCAGCATCGCTTCCCGTGAGGATTTCGATAGCCGGCCGGTCACGAACAGCATCAGCTCGTCGGGGCCGTCGAAGCGCGTGCGGAAGTACTCGTTTTGTGCCTGGGCCTTGAAGAATTCCTGGAACGGGCCGTCGGGAATCCAGGAAAAAGTCCGCGAAAGCAGCAGCCGGTACCGGTTTCCGGGAAGGAGCCTGATGATGCCCATGCGGTCCAGCCGCACGAGGTGGCGTATGCACTCGGCCTCTGACATGGAATAGGTGCGGATGATTTTCTCCACCGGCCACTGGTGCAGCACGCGCAGCGCAACGAGCACCAATCTCTTGTCGGCGACGATGGCTTTTTCCGCTTGCGGCGTCAGCCGCGACACGAGCCGATCGCGCCGCTCGAGGGACCGGGTCAGCTCCGCGAGCTCGAGGCCCGCAAAATCGAGCACCTGGTCGAGTCGCTTCAAGGTGAAGTCCTTGCGCGAGAACATGCGCTTGACGCTCGCCTCGCTCATGCCAAGGGCGCGCGCCACGCCGGCGTAGGTCGCGCCCTGCGCCTTGAGCTCGCGCTTGAGCGTGTCGATCAGTGCTGCGCTTGCGCTCATGTCCTTGCCTCCTGTCGCGCGAAAAGTATCACCTGGCGATACCCTAGGTCAAAGCCCGCTATACCTTGCGCATGGCGCTTTGCGCGGGCCGAGATCATCCCGAACATGAAACGCGCTGCGGGTGCATTCGCGCCGGGATGCAACGACCGGGTCCTGGGCGGGGAATCGGGAGGGATGCGCCCGCAGCATCGGCCCGAAGGGCCTGATACCGAAGGGAGACGAAAAAGCGTGGAACTCGACCTCGTCATCGGCGCACTGCAGACCTTTGCGGTCCAGTTTTCTCGCTTGCGGGGTGTATCTCGCGACCCACAAGACGGGCGGATCGCAGATTTCAGCCGAGCCGGTATCGCCCGCACCCGGACGCGGCCTCTGGAGGGAACGCACCGCGCCCGCGGACGATTGTGGTTTTCGCAGAATACGATTTTGTAAATTAGTTCACAAAAATCAGGTCCGGCCGCGCACCATCGCGACCTTGTCCTGCACGCGCACGTCGAATCGCGCCACGTTGACGACCATGCGCTCGTGCGTGCCGTCGCCGATCGGTTCCTTTTCGTCGTTCACCGCCACGCGAAAGCTGACCGTGCGGCCTTCCACTTTCACGACTTCGACCTCCGCGCGCACGCGCATGCCCACGGGCGTCGCCGCGAAGTGGCGGATATCCAGGCGCGTGCCGAGCGACTGATGGCCTCCGGGCAGCAGGTGTTCGATCGCGGCGAGCGCCGCGGCCTCGATCACGTTGATCATGACGGGCGTCGCCAGCACGTGCACGCGGCCGCTGCCGACGCGCGGCGCGGTGTGCTCCTCGCCCACGACCAGCTCCGCGGCGCCTTTCAGACCGGGCTTCAGGTTCTCCGTCGAGCTCACCGGGTTCTCCAGCGGGCATAATAACGCCGGATTGCGGAAGCTTCCCGCAAACCGGGAAGAGCACGGCTCGGATATGATCCGCGTAGAGGAATCAGCGATGAAACCCACACTGAAGCCCGGCCTTGCCGCCACGAAGAAAATCGCCGTCGACGAGCCTCGCGTCATCAATTTCATGGGCGAGGACTGCCGCGTCTACGCCACGCCGCGCATCATCAGCGACGTCGAGTACACGTGCCGGGACTTCCTGCTCGGACACCTCGACCCGGGCGAGGACTCGGTCGGAACCAAGGTGAACTGGGAGCACGTGGGCCCCGCGCTGCTCGGCGCCGAAATCACGATCTCGATCAAGCTCACGAATGTCGACGGCCGGCGCGTGAGCTTCGAGGCGACGGTCGACGACGGCCCCGAGGCGGTCGCGCGCGGCACGCACGAGCGGTTCATCGTCGACGTGCAGAAGGTGCGCGAGCGGCTGCTCAGGAAGAAAGCGCAGCGCGGCTGACATGCGGGTCGGCCTCCTCGGCGGTGGCGTCATCGCGAGGCTCTTCCTCGAGCACGCGCGCCGCGGCGAGATGGACGATGCCGAGATCGTCGCGATAGAGGGGCGCAGCGAGGCTTCACGCGGCAAGGCTCTCGCCCGCGAGTTCGCCCTGCCCTTCGTCATCGGAGCGAACAAGCTGATCGAGGCGCGGCCCGAAGTCGTCATCGAGGCTGCCTCGCACGAGGCCGTGCGCGAGCACGCCGAGGCGCTGCTCTCCGGCGGCATCGCGGTCATCGTGCTCTCGGGCGGGGCGCTGTGCGACGACGGGCTGCGCGCGCGTCTGGAGCGCGCTTCGGCCAAGCACCGCGCGCTGCTCTACGTTCCCTCGGGCGGGATCGGGGGACTCGACGCGCTCAAGGCCGCATGCGCGGCCGGCGTGGACGACGTGAGCATCACCGTGACCAAGCCGCCGGTGGCGTGGAAGGGCATTGCCTACGTCGAGCGCATGAAAATCGATCTCGAGCGCCTGGCCGGTCCTGTGACCTTGTTCGAGGGCACGGCGCGCGAGGGCGTGCCGCACTTTCCGGCGAACGTCAACATCGCGGCGGTGCTTTCGCTCGCCGGCATCGGCTTCGACCGCACGCGCCTGAAAGTGGTGGCCGACCCGGCGCTGAAGTTCAACACCCACTTCGTCACGATCCGCGGCAAGACCGGCACGATCGATCTTCGTTTCGAGAGCGTGCCCTCCCCGGACAATCCCAAGACCGCGATGCTCGCCTGTTACAGCGCGCTCGCCGCGTTCAGGCAGTTCAACTCGCCGGTGCGCTACGGGACTTAGGGGTTGCCATACTCTGCGGAGCAGTGTCTGTGTCGCTGACCACGACCCGGTCGCGCCCGGCGCCCTTGGCCTGATACAAGGCCTCGTCGGCCTTGCGCAACAGTGTGGTCGCCTGGTCGGCGTGGTAGGGGCACAGCGCGACGCCGAGCGATACGGTAAGGCCGCCGATCGGCTTGCCGCCGTGACTCAGCTCCAGGCGCTTGACCGCCGCGCGAATGTCCTCGGCCCTGCGCCGCGCGCTCTCGGAAGTGGCATCGGCCAGAATGACCGCGAACTCCTCGCCGCCGTAGCGGCAGGCGATGTCGCTGCCGCGGACGCTCTTCTTGAACAGCGCGCCGAGCTCCCTGAGCACTTCGTCCCCGGCATCGTGCCCGAGCGAATCGTTGACCCGCTTGAAGTGATCGACGTCGATCATGATCACCGCTAGCGGGCTGCCCTTGCGCCTGGCCCTCAGCAGTTCGCGCGGCAGAAGCTCTCGCAGGTAGCGCGCGTTGTGCAGCCCGGTCAGCGGATCGGTGATCGCCTGCTCCTGGAGCTCCTGCATCGCCTTCTTCAGCTCCAGATCCCGCCGCTGCAGCGTCTCGGCCATTTCGTCGAATTCCCGTCCGACTTGGTTGAGCTCGTCCCCTTCGCGGTGCAGGCCGGTGCGCGCGCCGAGGTCGCCGGATCGCACGCGCCGCGCGGTGTCGAGGAGCGTCCTGATATTGCGAAGAACGAAGACCTCGGTGCCGTACCACGCACCGAGCAGCAGCAGGATCGTGGCGAGCGCAATGCCCGCGAGATTGAGGGCGCGCTCTTCGAACGCGCTGTACAGGGTGAGGGCGAGCGCCGGCAGCGCCGGAACGACGACGAGGAGGATCAGCTTGCTGCGCGTGCTTAAATTCTTCATTCCTGTACCCTGCGGAATTCTAGGGCTTGCGGCGGTCGGATATGTTACCGCGAGTCCGGATCGATCCCCAGCCGGGAGGAAGGGAAAGTGAACAAAAGCGCCGTCCGCAAGCTACGCGATTCTATCCGTGCCCGCTATCTCAAGGTGGACACGGCGACGGTGGCCGACGTGCTCGACGTGCTCGGCCTTCGCGACCAGGGGCTCGCGCCCGGGTTCGCGCCCTGTCCTTCGAACGCGGGCAGGATGGGCGGCTTTGCCTACACGATCGTCGGAAAAATGCAGCGCTACGCTGGGACTGGCGATCCGCGCAAGATGAAGGCGGTGGACGGCGTGGGAAAGGACGAGATCGCCGTATGGTCCGGAGCCGGCCGCGGAGTGTGCTTCTTCGGCGAGTTGATCGCGCTCGGCATGAAGCGGCGCGGCTGCGCCGGCGCGCTCGTCGACGGCGGCATCCGGGACATCGAATGGATCGCGAAGGAGAGGTTTCCGGTCTACGCCCGGTACCGCACGCCGGTGCAGTCGATCGGCCGCTGGAAGGTGACCGCGTGGCAGGTGCCGGTCGAGTTGCCTGGGGCGACCTCAGCGCGCGTGAAGGTGAGGCCCGGGGATTTCGTGCTCGCGGACGCGGACGGCGTCATCGTGATCCCGGAGCGGGTCGCTGCGGACGTGCTCGCCGAGGCCGAGCGCCTCACGAAAAAGGAAGCGCGCATCCGCCGCGAGCTCGATCGAGGCGCGAGCCTCGAGGACGTTCTGCGCAAGCATGGGCACGTCTAAAGGCGCTGCAGAATCGCGACGCGGCCGGGTCTTCGGGCTAGGACGCGGCCGCGGCATCGCGCAGTAATCCCGTTTTGGCATCGAAGGACATGGTCGGCTCCTTTTGAATGTGATGAAGCTTAGTCGTTCGACGCCCCCCGAACTTACGGGTTCCGCTTGCGCAGCGCCTCGAGCATCGGCGTGATCAGGTCCATCGGCACCGGAAACACGATCGTCGAAGTCTTGTCGCCGGCGATGTTGCTCAAGGTCTGCAGGTAGCGCAGTTGCATCGCCTCGGGCTGCTTCGAGAGCATCTGCGCCGCCTGCAGGAGCTTTTCCGAGGCTTGCAGCTCGCCCTCGGCGTGGATCACCTTGGCGCGCCGCTCGCGCTCGGCCTCCGCCTGGCGCGCGATCGCGCGCACCATCGTCTCGTTCAGGTCCACGTCCTTGATCTCGACGTTCGAGACTTTGATACCCCAGGTCTCGGTCTGCGCGTCGAGCGTCTTCTGGATGTCGAGGTTAAGCTGCTCGCGCTCGGCCAGCAGCGCGTCGAGCTCGTGCTTGCCCAGCACCGCACGCAGCGTCGTCTGCGCCAGCAGGTTTGTGGCGGTGAGGAAGTCCGCCACCTGGATCACCGCTTTCTGCGGATCAATGACGCGGAAATACACGACGGCGTTCACCTTCACCGAGACGTTGTCACGCGTGATCACGTCCTGCGGCGGCACGTCGAGCACCACGGTGCGCAGGTCCATTTTCACCATCTGCTGGATCACCGGGATGAGGATGAACCATCCCGGCCCCTTCACCGCCCAGTAGCGCCCGAGGTTGAACACGACGCCGCGCTCGTACTCGCGCAGGATCCTGAAAGCCCACACCAGCAGGATGATGAGGACCAGCAGCGCGCCGAAAAGGAAACTGAACATGATCAACCTCCGTTCATGGGAGCCTTTATCAGGGCTCGGGCACGACCTCGAGCAGCGAGCCGTGCATTGCGACGACGCGCACGCGCTGGCCCGCCCTCACTGGCGCCGCGCAGCGGACGCGCCAGGTCTCGCCGTGGATGCGCGCCCAGCCCTCCGGTTCGCAGTCCTCGAGCGCCTGACCGGTGCTGCCTAGCAGCTCTTCGCGCCCGCTCACGATCGGACGCCGATGCGATTTCACGGCCATGCCGACGACCAGGAACAGGAACGCCGCAGTCCCGGCGGCGAGCCCGAGCACGAGCGAGAAGGGAACGCCGAAGCCGGGAACGTCGGTATCGATGAGGATGACCGAGCCGATGACGAACGCGATCGCCCCGCCGATCCCGAGAGATCCGTATGCTGGGAAAAACAGCTCTCCCACCATGAAGGCAATGCCCACGAGCATAAGCGCAAGTCCGGCATAGTTCACCGGCAGAAGGTGGAACGCGTAGAGCGCGACCAGCACGCAGATCGCGCCGACGACGCCCGGAAACACCAGGCCGGGGTTGGAAAACTCGAATACCAGAGCGTAGATCCCGAGCAGGATGAGGACGTAGGCGATGCTCGGATCGGTGACGACCGACAGGAACCGCGTGCGCCAGTCGGGCTCCACCGCGGTCGCGACGACGTCCGCGGTCTGCAGCACGCGCTCCGCATCCGACACCTTCAGCTTGCGGCCGTCCAGCCGCCTGAGCAGATCGGGCACGTCTTCCGCGACGAGGTCGATGACTTTCATCTTGAGCGCATCGGTAGCGGAGAGGCTCACGGCCTCCCGCACGGCGCGCTCGGCCCATTCCGCGTTGCGGCCGCGCATCTGCGCGAGGCTCCGGATGTACGCCGAAGCGTCGTTCACCTGCTTGCGGGTCATGGTGCTCGAGGTGCCGCCGCCTTCGCTTTTTCCGGTCTTGCCGGCCTTTCCGTCGGCTTTGCCGTCCTCGTCCTGGGCGCCCCCGCCGGGCGCGCCGATCGCCACGGGCGTCGCCGCGCCGAGATTGGTCGCCGGCGCCATCGCAGCGATATGGCTCGCGTAGAGAATGTAGGTCCCTGCGCTCGCCGCGCGCGCCCCGCCCGGCGCGACGAAGGCGGCGACGGGCGCGGAAGAGGCGAGGATGTCTTTGATGATGGCGCGCATGGAGGTATCCAGGCCGCCCGGTGTGTCCATCTGCAGCACCACGAGCTGCGCGCCTTGCTTCCCGGCTTGCTCGATGCCGCGGTGGATGTAGTCGGCGATCGCAGGCCCGATCGCGCCGTTGATCGTGAGCAGGGCAACCGGAGGCCCCGGCGCCCACGCCAGGACGGGCGACAGCGCCCACAGTGCAAGCAAGACCTTATCCCAGCGCAAGATCCGTCCTCCAAAGCCCGTACAGCCGCGCGATGAGCGGCGCTCTAAGTGTAAGTCTATACCCCGCAGGCCGGACCCTCTGGACTTCAGTCCGCGATCGCAGTACCTTGACCGGCGGAAAAACGAGCAAGCCGACTCCCTTACCCTACACACGCTGCAAGGCGCCGCGGGTCCTTTCTAACGGAGAAACCATGTCGAGAAAATTACTTCTGTCCATGATGGCTACTGCCTTGCTGTGCTCGGCGTTTCCCGCCTTGAGCCAGAACCTGCCCGACGGCAAGGGCAAGGAAATTGCCGCGGCTAAATGCATGAGCTGCCATGCGTTGGAGGCGCGCGTGGGCAACGGGTACACCGCCGAGGGCTGGGCGACCGCCGTGCGCATGATGACCAACCACGGCGTGCCGCTGTCAAAGGAGGAGATCGCGACGCTCACGCCGTATCTGGCGAAGAACTATCCGGAAAAGAACAAGGCCGCCGCCGTGGTGGTTCCCGGGCCCACGAAAGTTTCGATGAAGATCTGGCAGGCATCCACCCCCGGCTCGCGGCCGCACGACCCGCTGGCGGCGCGAGACGGATCGATCTGGTACACGGGTCAGATGGCGAACGTGCTCGGCCGCGTGGATCCGAAGACCGGCAACGTGAAGGAATATCCGCTCAAGACCGCGCACTCCGGACCGCATGGGCTGGTGGAGGACCAGGACGGCAACATCTGGTACACCGGCAACACCGGGGCCTTGGTCGGCAAGCTCGATCCGAAGACGGGCGCGGTGACCGAGTACCCGAT
>VBCJ01000323.1 GCA_005884335.1 Betaproteobacteria bacterium
CGATACGCTTTTTTGATGGCCTCCTCGTCGGCGTCGCGGTTGACGCCGAGAACTTCGTAGTAATCCCGCTTCGCCATTGCTTGGCTCTTCCCTTGCTAGATACGCAAAGGCCGAGTTGAGCTGGCGCGCTTGTCAGCTCGAACTCGGCCAGTTAAGGCCGCGCGATTACGCGCGGCGCTTAACCTTTCTTGTCCTTCACTTCGGTAAACTCGGCGTCGACGACGTTACCCTCATCTGCCGGCTTCGATGCTTTTGCGTCGCCGCCGCCCTGTGCACCTTGCGCCTGCTGCGCCTCGGCGTACATCTTTTCGCCGAGTTTCTGCGCCATCTGCGAAAGCGCCTGTGCCTTGGCGTCGATCTTGGCCTTGTCGTCGGTCTTCATCGCCTCTTCGGCATCCTTGAGCGCGGCCTCGATCTTCGCTCTTTCATCCGCTGCGAGTTTGTCGCCATATTCCTTCAACGACTTCTGAACCGAGTGCACCAGCGAATCCAACTGGTTGCGCGACGTCACGACCGCGAGCTGCTTCTTGTCTTCGGCCGCGTGCGCTTCCGCGTCCTTTACCATGCGCTGGATCTCGGATTCATTGAGCCCCGAGTTTGCCTTGATAGTGATCTTGTTTTCCTTGCCCGTCGCCTTGTCCCTCGCCGACACGTGCAAGATGCCGTTGGCGTCGATGTCGAAGGTGACCTCGATCTGCGGCATCCCGCGCGGCGCGGGTGGAATGCCCTCCAGATTGAACTGGCCGAGGCTCTTGTTGCCCGAGGCCACGTCGCGCTCGCCCTGCAGCACATGGATCGTCACTGCCGACTGATTGTCGTCGGCAGTGGAAAAGACCTGCTGCGCCTTGGTCGGGATGGTGGTGTTTTTCTGAATGAGCTTGGTGAAGACGCCTCCCAGCGTCTCGATTCCGAGCGACAAGGGCGTGACATCCAGTAGCAGGACATCCTTGACATCGCCCTTCAACACGCCGCCCTGTATCCCGGCACCGACCGCGACGGCCTCGTCCGGATTGACGTCCTTACGCGGTTCCTTGCCGAAGAAGTCCCTTACTGTCTCCTGGACCTTGGGCATGCGCGTCATTCCACCGACCAGGATCACGTCCTCGATGTCGGAACCTTTGAGCCCCGCGTCCTTCAACGCGATGCGACAGGGCTCGACCGTTTTTTCGATCAGGTCCTCGACCAGGCTCTCGAATTTGGCGCGTGTGACCTTGATGGCGAGGTGCTTGGGCCCGCTCCTGTCGGCTGTGATGTAGGGCAGGTTGATCTCGGTCTGCGCGCTCGAGGACAGCTCGATCTTCGCTTTTTCCGCAGCTTCCTTCAGCCGCTGCAGCGCGAGCACGTCATTCCGCAGGTCGATTCCCTGGTCCTTCTTGAATTCGTCGCAGAGGTAGTCGATCAGGCGTTGGTCGAAGTCCTCCCCGCCGAGGAACGTGTCGCCGTTGGTGGAGAGCACCTCGAACTGGTGCTCGCCTTCGACTTCCGCGATTTCGATGATCGAGATGTCGAACGTGCCGCCACCGAGGTCATAGACCGCGATCTTGCGATCGCCTTCCTTCTTGTCCAGTCCGAACGCGAGTGCGGCCGCCGTGGGTTCGTTGATGATGCGCTTGACTTCCAGTCCCGCGATGCGGCCGGCGTCCTTGGTCGCTTGGCGCTGGGAATCGTTGAAGTACGCCGGGACCGTGATGACGGCTTCGGTGACTTCCTCGCCGAGGTAGTCCTCGGCGGTCTTTTTCATTTTGCGCAGGACCTGGGCAGAGACTTCCTGAGGAGCGATCTTCTTGCCGCGCACCTCGACCCAGGCATCTCCGTTGTCGGCCTTGACGATCTTGTAGGGCATCAGGGTGATGTCCTTCTGCACCTCCTTTTCGTCGAACTTGCGGCCGATGAGGCGCTTGATGGCGTAGAGCGTGTTTTTCGGATTGGTGACCGCCTGCCGCTTGGCAGGCGCGCCGACGAGGATTTCCCCGTCCTCCATGTAGGCGACGATGGACGGCGTGGTACGGGCGCCTTCCGAGTTCTCGATCACCTTGGGCTTGCCGCCCTCCATGATCGCGACGCACGAGTTGGTCGTCCCGAGGTCGATTCCGATGATCTTTCCCATGGGTCTTTCCTTTTGAATTTCCTAGCAAATAACCTTGAAGCCGATATGGGGATCAATCCCCCAAACTTCAAGCTTGACCGTCTTTGGGTTTAGACACGGTGACCAGTGCCGGCCGGATCACCCTGCCGTGCAGGCTGTAGCCCTTTTGCAGCACGTTGATGACCGTGTTCGGTTCCTTTTCAGAGGGGAGCATGCTGATCGCCTGGTGCTGGTGGGGATCGAACTTCTCCCCGATGGGATTGATCTCCCTGAGGTTGGCTTTCGCGAACACGGCATTCAGCTGCTTCAGGGTCAGGTCGACTCCGCTCCTCAGCGTTTCAAGCTCGGCGGAGTCGGCCGCGAGCGTCGCTTCCAGGCTGTCCTTGACAGGAAGCAGCTCCACGGCGACGGCCTCGATCGCGTACTTGTAGGCGTTTGCGAGCTCGATCGCCGTCCGTTTGCGGATATTTTCCGCCTCCGCCTTGGCTCGGAGCCAAGCATCGTGGTGTTCCTGGGCCTTCGACTCCGCGCGTCGCAACAGCTCCTCGGAATCGATTACGGGCGCGACATCCGCCGGCTTGGCGATTGGCGCGTCCGGATCGACTGAGGTATCGCCCGAAGAAACCTGCGGGCTGGGTCGGTCCGGTTCAGGCATAGATTCTCCGCAAGATGTGCCTCGACGTTGCACGGACACCGGTGTGTCCCTTTTCGCTAACGATTGTAACTGGGGTTCACCGAAGAGATTTCAAGAGCCGGCGGCAGGAGCGTGTGCGGCGGCATATCAAACGTCGGCGCCTCGAGCGAGGGCTCGGTTCTGGCTGACTTCGGCGCGGTTCCTTTCAAGCTGCGGATTCCAGGATTCGATCACCCAGCCGGCAAGATGCTGCCGCGCAATGTCAGCCAAGGCACGAATCCAGTCGTCGCGCTCGTTGAGGCAGGGCAACAGGTGAAATTCCGCGCCTCCCGCACCGAGGAAGATTCTTCGGCCCTCGATGCCGATTTCTTCGAGCGTCTCCAGGCAATCCGCCACGAAACCCGGGCAGATCACATCCACGCGGCGCACGCCGGTGCGGGCGTAATCGGCCAGAATGGACGCCGTATAGGGCTCTATCCATTCCGCCCGCCCAAAGCGGGACTGGAAGGAGACCTGCCAGTGGTTATCGGCAAGCTCGAGTCTCTCGGCAAGGAGGCGCGCGGTCTTGTGACACTCGACTGGGTAGGGATCGCCGCGAGCAAGCATAAAACGCGGCAGGCCGTGGAAGCTCATGACGAGCTTGTCCGGCCGCCCCGACTGCCGCCAATGCTCCTGCACGAGGCCCGCAAGCGAACCGATGTAGGAAGGGTGATCGTGAAAGTGCTTCACCAGTCGGATTTCCGGCACGTTGCGTGTCTTCCGCAGAAACTCCGCGACTTGATCCAGCGCGCTCGCGGTCGTGCTCGCCGCGTACTGGGGGTACATCGGAAGCACGAGCACGCGCTCGCAGCCCTCGGACTTCAGGCGAGCGAGCGTGCCGGCGATCGAAGGCTCGCCGTAACGCATGGCAAAATCGACCGTGAGCGGCATCGGGACCTGGAACCCGAAGTGGCTGCGCAGCAACCGCGCCTGCCCCTCGGTGTGCACCTTCAGCGGTGAGCCCTCCGAGGACCAGATACGGGCGTACTTGCGGGCCGATTTCTTCGGCCTCGAATTGAGTACGAAGCCGTGAAGGATCGGCAACCAAAGCGCGCGAGGAATCTCGATCACGCGCGGGTCGGACAGAAACTGCTCTAGATATCTGCGCACCGCCCGCGGTGTCGGAGCATCCGGCGTGCCGAGATTGATGAGCAGGATCGCAGTCTTTGCGATCGTACCGTTCCGATGTTCCGGCTCAGGAAGATAGCGCATGAAAGCGCCGGATCGAGGGTCGAGAGCTGGTTACGAGCGCAAGAGCAGCGGAGGAGCCCGCAACGTCCGGTTCCCTGTCAACTCTGAACCCGAGTCAGTGTTGCGACAGCGCACTCGACAGCAGCTTGGCGGTGATGTCGACGATCGGTATCACGCGCTCATACGCCATGCGCGTCGGCCCGATCACCCCGACCGTACCGATGATCTGCCCGTCGGACTCGTACGGCGCCGTGACCACGCTGCATTCGTCGAGCGGCGCGATGCCGGACTCCCCGCCGATGTAGAGCTGCACTCCCTGAGCGCGGGTGCTCAGCTCAAGAATCTGCATGAGCAGCGTCTTCGTTTCGAAGAGCTCGAACAACTCCCGCAGCCGCGACATGTTCGACGCGAGTTCATGCGAGTCGAGCAAATTCCTCTCGCCGGATATGACGTAGTTCTCCGCAGATTCGGACAAGGCCTCGCTGCCGGCCTCGAGCGCCGCGGTCATGAGAAGCGTCATGTCTTCCCGAAGCTGCTTCAGCTCGTCGCGCAGGCGACGACGGATGTCGTCGAACGTGAGCCCGGCGTAGTTCTGGTTGAGGAAATTGGCCGCCATGGTCAGCTCGGAAGGCGTGTAGGTCTTCTCCGTGAACAGTATGCGGTTTTGCACGTCACCGTCCGGTGTTACGATGATCAGCAGGACGCGCTTTTCCGAAAGTGCCAGAAACTCGATGTGACGGAAGCCCGGTGTCTTGCGTTTGCTCGCGACCACGACGCCCGCGAAATGCGTGAGTTCGGAGAGAAGCTGCGAGGCCGCGCTGATGAGGCGCTGCGGGTGGTCGGGATGAAGATTGACTTCGAGCTGGTTGATCTCGACGCGGTCGAGCTGCTTTACCGTAAGCAGGGTATCGACGAAGAAACGATAGCCGCGGGGGGTGGGAATCCGTCCCGCCGAGGTATGGGGGCTCGCGACAAAGCCGAGTTCCTCGAGGTCCGCCAACACGTTTCGGATCGTGGCCGGGCTCAAATCGAGACCGGAGGAGCGCGACAGCGCGCGCGAGCCGACCGGCTCACCCTCGGCGATATAGCGCTCCACCAGGGTCTTGAGCAGGATCTGCGCGCGACGGTCCAGCATAGCTCGCGATTCTACAGAATCGGCCTGATTTGCGTTTTGTTCCATAGATCGCGGGCGGCCTTTTTGTCACCACTACATGTTCATGATTTAATGGCGGTATGCCCGCTTTCAAGACGATAGCGCTGATCGGCCGCTATGACTCCCCCGATGTCGCGAGCGCGCTCGCCACGATGGGCGACTACCTGCGCAGGCAGGGGCGCGAAGTGCTGGTCGAGAAGGAAACCGCGGCTTCCAACCACGTCAGCGGCTTTCCCGTAGCCGACTACGATGAAATCGGCGCCCGTGCCGACCTGGTCGTGGTGCAGGGAGGCGATGGAAGCATGCTCAACGCAGCACGAAACCTGGCCGCTCACCATGTGCCCCTGGTCGGCGTCAACCAGGGCCGTCTCGGATTCATGACCGACATCGCTTCGTCCAACATGCTCGACGCTATGGCCGAGATTCTCGCGGGCCGCCACACGATCGAAGAGCGCACCATGCTTGCGGCCGAAGTGCATCGCGACGGCGTGGTCACGCTCGCGACGCTCGCGCTCAACGACGCAGTCGTGAACAAGGGATCTGTCGGTCGGCTGATCGAATTCGTGGTAAACATCGACGGCGAGTTCGTCTATGACTTGCGGGCCGACGGTCTGATCGTGGCGACCCCCACCGGGTCGACCGCTTACGCGCTTTCATCGGACGGGCCGATCCTGCAACCGAGCGTACCCGGGTTCGCGTTGGTGCCGATCTGCCCGCACACGTTGTCCAACCGGCCGATCATGGTCAGCGACCGCACCCTGATCGAAATCTCCCTGAAGCGCTCGATCGACGCACGGCTTCATTTCGACGGGCAACTGCAATGCGACCTTCAGGAGGGCGATCGCGTCCTTGTCCGGCGCGCGGAGCATACCGTCAAGTTTGTCCACCCTCCGGGTTACAGCTACTTCGCGATGTTGCGGCAGAAGCTGCACTGGAGCGAAGTGCTCTAGCTGCGAATGCTTTTGCATCTGTCCATTCGGGACTTCGCGATCGTCGATCGCCTGGAACTCGAGTTTCGGCCGGGTTTTACCGCCCTGACAGGCGAAACCGGCGCGGGAAAATCAATCCTGATCGACGCGTTGTCGATGACGCTCGGGGATCGCACCGGAAGCGAGCAGGTGCGTTCCGGGGCCGAACGTGCCGACGTGACTGCCGAATTCGCCATCGATTCGCTGCCCGGAATCGGGGACTGGTTGCACGAGCACGCGCTCGAGGGCGATCCGAACCGGTTGCTGTTGCGCCGCGTGGTGGACGCGAACGGGCGCTCGCGCGCATTCATCAACGGCCACGCCGCGACGATCAACCAGATGCGCGAGGCGGGAGATCGGCTCGTCGACATCCACGGCCAGCATGCGCACCAGTCGCTTCTCAGGCCCGAGGCCCAGCGCATGGTGCTCGACGCGCACGCCGGGCTTGCTTCACTTGCTCAAGAAACGGGTGGCGCCCACCGCGAATGGCAAAGACTTCGCCGTGCGAGACTCGACCACGAGAACAATGCGGCGGCACGCGATGCGGAACGGGAGCAGCTCAGTTGGCAGCTCGAAGAGCTGTCACGGCTTGCGCTTGCGCCCGGGGAATGGGAGACGATCCAGTCGGAGCACGGACGGCTTGCCCACGCGGCGACCCTCATGGAGGGCGTTCGGGACGCGATCGACGCGCTTTCCGAGTCTGAAAACGCCGCGCTCGGTTCGCTGTCGGGAGTACTTTCACGGCTGCGCCCGCTCACCGAATTCGATGGATTGCTGCGCGATACCTTTGCCGTGCTCGAGTCGGGGGAAGCACAGTTGCGCGAAGCCGCTTATGCGCTGAGACATTACGCCGATCGCATCGAGCTCGATCCGAAGCGCCTCCACGAGGTCGAGCAGCGCCTCGAGGCGGTGCACAACGCGGCGCGCAAGTTTCGCGCACGTCCGGAGGCGCTGCCCGAGGTTCTGGCTTCACTCCGGGTGCGGCTGAAGGATCTGGAAATGACAGCGGATCTCGAAGCCCTCGCCCTGCAGGAGCAGGCTGCGCGCTCGCGCTACGGCGGGCTTGCGACACGGCTTTCGGCCGAGCGCAATAAGGCCGCGACGAAACTCGGCCGCGAGGTGAACGCCGCAATGAAGGAACTCGCGATGTCCGGCGGGCGGTTCGAGGTGGAGCTGCGCTCGCTTTTGCCTGACGGCAGTGTCGCGGGAAACGAACAGGTCGAGTTTCTGGTGACGACCAATCCGGGCACCGAGCCGCGCCCTCTCGCCAAGGTGGTTTCCGGAGGAGAACTGTCCCGCATCAGCCTTGCGATTCAGGTGATCACGAGCCGGGCGGCCGCGGTGCCTACGTTGATTTTCGACGAGGTCGACGCGGGGATCGGCGGAGCCGTGGCCGAAGTCGTGGGCAAGAAGCTGAGAACCTTGGGCGGGGAGCGTCAAGTGATGTGCGTCACGCATCTTCCGCAGGTGGCCGCCCAAGCCCGCGAGCAGTGGTCGGTGTCCAAGGGCACCGAAAGCGGCAGTGCGCGGAGCCGGGTCGCCGTGCTCGACCCGAAATCACGCATCGAGGAAATCGCGCGCATGCTGGGTGGGGTCGCGATCACTGCGACGACGCGCAAGCACGCGGCGGAGATGCTCGGCTTGCGGTAATATCTGCGGGTCAGTTGACGTCAGTCGGCCTAGGAGGACAGGGGATGAACTCGGCAAACCGTCAGACGGGCGTAAGCCAAATCGTTCTGCTCGTCGTGATTGTGGTGGCTCTCGCGGCGGCGTATGTTGCGATCGACCTCTACACCGGGGGCGAGAAAGACATGCTGACCGTCGAGACGCGTGGCGTGGGGATGATCTCCGCGCTTTCGGCGTACAAGCGCGAGAGCGGCGCCTATCCAGAGGCTCTCGACAAGCTCGTACCCAAGTACGTCCCGGCAGTGAGCAAGTGCCCGGGCGGCGCGCCTATGGGCTACCTTGTTTCGAGCGGTGAGTACGTCATTTCCTGTCCGAACGTGGTCTTCAAATCCATGCCGTACAGCTACGACTCGCGATCGAAGCGTTGGCGCGGTTGATTTTCACCCGGTATTGCTTCATGGGTTTGTGCGGGTGGGACCGTTCGGCTAGAATCCGGCACTTCCCAGGCGCGTAGCTCAGTTGGCTAGAGCGCATCCTTGACATGGATGAGGTCGTTGGTTCGATTCCAATCGCGCCTACCAACTGTTGTTGAATTCGGCGGCACGGCCGCCGCTTTAACTCCGCGCGTTGGAACGCACGCAAAGCGGCGTTCAACGCGCGGTTTTGCTTTGATGATGGGCGCATGCCGAATATCCGCCTCCCTGACGGCTCGATAAAGAGCTTTCCCACCCCGCTCACCGTGGCCGAGGTCGCCCAGGCGATCGGACCGGGACTGGCGCGAGCGGCGCTCGCAGGAAGAGTGGATGGCAAGCTCGTCGATACCTCCCATCGAATCGACCGCGATGCTGAAGTGTCGATCATCACCGAACGCGACCGGGAAGGGGTCGAGATCCTGCGGCACTCCACTGCGCACCTGCTCGCCTACGCGGTGAAGGACCTGTTCCCCGAAGCGCAAGTCACCATCGGGCCGGTGGTGGAAAACGGGTTCTACTACGATTTTTCGTTCAAGAGGCCGTTCACGCCAGACGATCTCGACGCCATCGAAAAGCGCATGGCGGAACTGGCGAAAAAGGACTTACCGGTGACGCGCGAGGTCTGGCCGCGCGACAAGGCGGTTCAATACTTCAAGTCCATCGGCGAGCACTACAAGGCCGAGATCGTCGCCTCGATACCCGCGAACGAAGAGATCTCGCTGTACCGGGAAGGCGATTTCATCGATTTGTGCCGCGGCCCGCACGTTCCGTCCACCGGGAAGCTCAGGGTATTCAAGCTGATGAAGGTCGCCGGCGCCTACTGGCGCGGAGATTCGAAGAACGAGATGCTGCAGCGGATCTACGGGACCGCCTGGGCCAAGAAGGAGGAGCAGGAAGCCTACTTGCGCATGATCGAGGAGGCGGAGAAGCGCGATCACCGGCGGCTGGGCACGCAACTCGATCTTTTCCACCTTCAGGAGGAAGCACCCGGCATGGTGTTTTGGCATCCGAAGGGCTGGGCGATCTGGCAGCAGGTCGAGCAATACATGCGTCGCGTCTACCGGGACCACGGCTATCTCGAAGTGCGCTGCCCGCAGATCCTCGACCGCAGTCTGTGGGAGAAATCCGGTCATTGGGAAAACTACAAGGAGCTGATGTTCACCACCGAGTCGGAGAAGCGCGACTACGCGATCAAGCCGATGAACTGCCCCGGCCACGTGCTGATCTACAGCAAGGGCCTGCATAGCTATCGCGAGTTGCCGCTGCGCTATGGCGAGTTCGGCGTGTGCACGCGCAACGAACCCTCGGGCGCTCTGCACGGCATCATGCGCATCCGCGCTTTCACCCAGGACGACGGCCACATATTTTGCACCGAGGAGCAGATCCAGCCGGAAGTCACGGCGTTCACGACCTTGCTGCAAAAGGTCTACGCAGACTTCGGCTTCACCGAGGTCGTCTACAAACTCGCGACGCGCCCTCCGAAACGGGTCGGCGCAGACGAGCTTTGGGACAAAGCCGAACGCGCGCTTCGGGCATCGCTCCATTCGAGCGGTCTCGCTTACGAAGTGCTCCCGGAAGAGGGGGCATTCTACGGCCCCAAGATCGAATACCACCTGAAAGACAGCATCGGTCGCTCTTGGCAGTGCGGCACCATGCAGGTCGATTTCTCCATGCCCGGACTGCTCGGCGCGGAGTACGTCGCCGAGGACAACACGCGCAGGGTGCCGGTGATGCTGCACCGGGCCATCGTCGGATCGATGGAGCGATTCATCGGGATTCTCATCGAGCACTACGCGGGCGCCATGCCGCTGTGGCTTGCGCCGGTGCAGGTGATGGTGCTCAATATTTCGGAAGGCCAGGCCGATTACGCCGCGCGGGTCGCGACCGCCCTGAAGCAGGCCGGCTACCGTT
>VBCJ01000424.1:0-2456 GCA_005884335.1 Betaproteobacteria bacterium
TTCCCGATCCGGGCGCACTGATGGAGAAGCTGGGGTATGCGGGCGTCGATTCGAGGAAACAAGTCGTCGCATACGACGCGCAGGGCGGCATGGTCGCGGCGAGACTGTGGTGGCTGCTGCGCTGGCTGGGGCATCTGCCCGTGGCGGTGCTCGACGGCGGCTGGAACCAATGGATCTCCGAAGGGCGAGCGCAGACAGCCGAGGTGCCGCAGCCACAACCGACGCGGTTTTCGGGGAAGGCAAACCCTAACTGGGTCGGTGCAGATTTTGTCCGCGCCCGCCTCTACGATCCGAGCTTGGTTCTCGTCGACGCGCGCGCACCGGATCGTTTTCGCGGACAGAACGAAACGCTCGATCCCGTGGGCGGGCGGATTCCCGGTGCGCGCAACCGGTATTTCCGGGACAACCTCGACACAGACGGGCGTTTCAAGTCGCCTGAAGCGCTCGAAAAGGAATTCGGTACCGTACTCGGTCCCGCGGGCGCGGAAAACGTCGTGAGCTACTGCGGTTCGGGCGTGTCCGCCTGCCACAACCTCCTCGCCATGGAGGTCGCCGGCCTGCGCGGGGCGCGCCTCTATCCCGGGTCCTGGAGCGAATGGTGCGCCGATCCCTCGCGGCCGGTCGAATCGGGGGAGCCGAGAGCAGCGAGGCGCTGAGGCCCGATGGGCTCCGCATGGCTCGCCGATACAATTCTCGTCGTGCACGTCCTTTTCGTGTTGTTCGTGGTCGGCGGCTTCGCCCTGATTCTCGCCGGCGCAGGGCGCTGGAACTGGATACGCAACCGCACTTTTCGCGTGCTGCACGTCGCAGCGATCGTGTTTGTCGCCGTCGAGACACTGCTGGGCTTCACCTGCCCACTGACGAGCTGGGAGGACGTGTTGCGTGCAACCGGGCGCGAAGAGCGCAGCTTCATCGGCCGCTGGCTTGCGTGGCTGCTCTACTACGATCTCCCCGAGTGGGTGTTTGCGACCGCCTATTGCGCGTTTGCCTTGACGGTCGTGTGGGCCTGGCGCGCGATCCCGCCGCGCGCGCGTTCAACTCGCTCGGATAACGCGCTATGATTTCGAAACCATTTCCGGTCGCGCCGCGATGAAGCAATACCTCGATCTCATGCGTCACGTGCTCGAGCACGGTCACAAAAAGACCGACCGAACGGGCACCGGCACGCTGTCCACCTTCGGCTGGCAGATGCGATTCGACCTGGCCGCCGGTTTTCCGCTGCTGACCACCAAGAAAGTCCATCTCAAATCGATCGTCTACGAGCTGCTCTGGTTCCTGAGAGGCGAGACCAACGTCCACTGGCTGCAGGAGCGCGGCGTCACCATCTGGGACGAGTGGGCCGACGCGAACGGCGAGCTCGGGCCGGTGTACGGTTCGCAGTGGCGCAGCTGGCCCTCGGCCGACGGGGGCGCGATCGATCAGATCGCGCAAGTCGTGAATTCGATCAGGACGCGCCCCGATTCGCGCCGCCACATCGTGACTGCCTGGAACCCCGCCGAGATCGACAAGATGAAGCTGCCCCCGTGCCACGTCCTGTTTCAGTTCTACGTGGCGGATGGACGGCTTTCCTGCCAGATGTACCAGCGCAGCGCGGACATTTTCCTCGGTGTGCCGTTCAACATCGCTTCCTATGCGCTGCTCACGCTGATGGTGTCTCAGGTATGTGAGCTGAAGCCGGGCGAATTCGTGCATACCTTCGGCGATGCGCACCTCTACTCGAACCATGTGGAGCAGGCGAGAGAGCAGCTCGCGCGCTCGCCGCGGCCGCTGCCGCGCATGCGGCTCGACCCGGCGATAAGGGACATCTTCGGTTTCCGCTACGAGGATTTCACCCTCGAGGCTTACGACCCGCACCCCGCGATCAGGGCGCCGATCGCAGTCTAGAGTGCAGCCGTGCGCTCGGGTTCCGGGGGGCGCCGCAGCAGTGCCGCCCGGGATTCGCCGCCCGCGCCGGGCGCCCGGGACGAAGGCAGCGGCACCGTGGCGCCGTTGATCGGAACGCCCAGAACGGCCCGCCCGGTTTCCTTTCCCGAGGCGTCGCGGTACACCAGCTCGTTCGTGCTGAAATCGTACTCGGGATGGCGCGCATCATTCCACTGGTTGAGGAAGACCATGTAGAAGGGTATGAACAGACCGTGGCGCGGCTCGCGGTGCTGCAGGGCGAACACGAATTCGGGCTGCTGCTTGACCGCGAATCCGCTATGGCAATGCTGCACCCAGACGTAGTCGCCGAGCACGATGAGCTTCCAGAACGGCTCCTCGTCGTAGAACTTGAGCTTCACCTTCTTACCGAACTTGCGCAGCCCCGAAAGATACCCGATCGTCGCCTCGATCTCGGTGTGCAACGTGAGCACGGTGATCTCCCGAGGCAAGGAATCCGCCCTTTCCTGCAGCGCTTTTCCAACCGGGTTGACCAGCATCACGCGGATCTCGTACGCCTTCTCGATTACGCCCCG
>VBCJ01000424.1:2612-4540 GCA_005884335.1 Betaproteobacteria bacterium
CTGACGCCAGGGCGATCTCGGTCGCGAGCAGGAGATTCGCATTGCTCTCGACCTCAGGCCACCATTCGTTCAGGATGTAATTCGCGATCCCGGGAAGCGAGAACGCGATGGCGACGGCGAGCGCGGTGATGACGCCGTGCGTAAGGATCTGCCGCAATCCGCTCCAGAGGCTGTGCGTGGGTGTCCCACGGTGCATTGCCATGAAGGTTCGCAAGCTCTGTTCACCTTGGCGCCGCTCGGATCATCGGTTCCATTCCTGCTCGCCCCGGCCGGTGCGCGATACGATGGCCTCCAGGGTGCGGATCGAGGTGTCCTCGAGCGGCCCGCCGAGCCCGACCGCCACGCGGGCTTCGGCCAATGCCTCGTCATGACGATCGAGGTCCGCGAGCGTTTGGGCCAGATTGTTGTGCGCGGCGGCCGACCGCGGATGAACGAGAGTGGCCCGCCGGAACGCCTGTTCGGCCGCTTTGAAATCACCGGCCCGATGGGCGGTGTTTCCCAACCCTATGAGCGCCGTGAGATCGTCGGGCCAGCGCTCGAGCGCGCGCTCGTAGGCTCCCCGCGCCGACGCGAGCGGGCCGGTCTTTTCGAGCCGCGCCACGGCGCTCAAATAGTCGCCCTCAGCCACGCTCGCCGGCAAGCGTCGCGGCGGCAGCGCGAGCATCGCCCAATAGCCGCTGCGCCGCCAAGTATGTTCGAAAGTATCGAGCGGCATTTGGAGGCGCCGGTCTGCGCCTGAGCGCAGCGTGATGCGCCGAGCCTTTAGGTCATAGCCGATCGCCACAGCGTAATGCCAGGCGGGATACCGGTCGAGGGCGAGATTCTGCAGCACGACCACGGGGTTCCCAGCGGCGATCTCGGCGAGGAGATGCGAAAGGTTCGGACTGAGCTCGATCGCGACAAAGCCGTTGCGGCGCGCCGCCGCGAGCATCTCGATCTGCAGGCTCCCGTGCCGATCGGGGAGATAGACCTGCGGCCGCAGCGCCTCCGGCTCGATCGCCTTGCCTCCGGCTCCGAGCACCATCGCGAGAGCGGCCGGACCGCATTGATAGTCCTCCTGCGGATAAAACGGGACCGCGTCGAGCTCGGCGCGCTGCGGAATCCCCGCGGAACCGCTCCCGACCAGGGCCTGCAGCTGCGGCGTGGCGCAGCCCGCAAGCCCGAGAAGAAAGATGCCCGCCGCCGTAAGGCGGCGGGCGACACACCGGCGCGGTCGAGAGGGGAGGATCACTTGGCCGGCCGGGTGAAGCTGAAAACCTTGGTAAAGCCCAGAATATCGGTTACGAGAAGGATCACGAACACGAGAAACCCAAGCCACAGCGCGCTCTCGAACCCGTTGCCCGCTGCGGGAAGCGAGTCGAACCGCGCGGAGAGCCGCTCGGCTTCGTCATCGCTCAAGGCGTTGACGCGGGCCTTCGCGTCGTCGGCACTCACGCCCTGCCGCTCAAGCGCGGCCCGGACATCGGCCCGGTCAAGAAGCGAACCCAGAAGCTCGCGCCCCGAGAACCCATCCTGCCGGGCAGTTTCGACCCGATCGGTTGCGACCAGCTCGGCTTGCGCAGCCGGAATCGGCAGACCCAGGGCGCACAGGCTGACGACAAGAACATTTGCGACGGTCCGGTCAAGGCTTGGCATCTTTTTTCCTCCGCACTTGAACAAGTAGGGTCTTCTTATACCCGACTTCTCATGTGCGCACGAGCTTGCCTTCCACCACCCGGACCTTATCGCCTACGGCGAGGGTGGGCGGGCTCGACAGAGAAATGGTGCGGAAGGAGCCGTCGTCCATGCGCACCGTCACGCGATATGCGTAGCGCTTTTTCACGTTCTTCTCGATCTCGTTCCCGGCAATTGGGCCTCCGGCCCCGAGGAGCGTGACCGCGGTGCCGCTTCCCCCGCCCGTCTGCTCGCCCGATCCGCTGCCTGCGGGT
>VBCJ01000324.1 GCA_005884335.1 Betaproteobacteria bacterium
CTGATGCTTATGTTCTCGGGCTACATCGTCGCCTGGGCGCTATTCAATCCGGGGAAGACCCCGCCGCGCGACCAGTTCACGACGCTCGGCGAGAAACTCCATGCGGCCCGCCATCTGATTCCTGCGGTCCTGCTCATCGGCGCCGTGATCGGCTCGATCTACACTGGCGTCGCCACGCCGACCGAAGCGGCGGTGATCGGCGTCATCGGGGCGCTCGTGCTCGCCGCGGCATCCGGATCGCTGAGCTGGAGGACCTTCGAGGCGAGCGTGATGGGTGCCACCAAGACCTCGTGCATGATCGCCTTCATCCTCGCCGGCGCGGCTTTTCTTACGGTGGCGATGGCATTCACCGGGGTGCCACGAATCATGGCGCAATGGATCGGCGAGCAAGGCTTCGCCGCTTGGCAACTGATCGCCGTGCTGACCGTGTTGTATATCATTCTGGGCTGCTTCATCGACGGCATCTCGATGGTCGTGCTCACTTCTTCGGTCATACTGCCCTCGGTGAAGGCGGCCGGTATCGATTTGCTCTGGTTCGGCATATTCGTAGTGCTGGTGGTCGAGATGGCGCAGATTACGCCGCCGGTGGGCTTCAACCTGTTCGTGCTGCAAGGCCTCACCGGCAAAGACATGTTCTACGTGGCGCGCGCCTCGCTGCCCTTCTTCATCCTGATGGTGCTGGCGGTCGCGATCATCTGGAACTATCCCGAAATCGTCACCTACCTGCCGGGAAAGATGTTCAATCTGAGCTGATTCCCCGGCAGCTCGAGGTCCGCGGCAGATCTCCTTCGAAAGCCAGTCACGCTATTATTGAGCGCCATGCCCGCGTTCCCCATCTACACGACGAGCGCGATGCGCAAGCTGGAAGAGCTGGCGGCGCCCGCGTCCGGCACGCTCATGGAACGGGCCGGCGCGGCCGCTGCCGAGTTCGCCCGCAGTCTTTGCGGCGATACCGCCAAAGCCGTACTCGTCGTCGCCGGCCCCGGCAACAACGGCGGCGACGCTTTCGAGGTCGCGGCACATCTCAGGCGCTGGTTCTTCCGCGTGAGCGTGGTCTTCTCGGGCGAGCGCGACAAGTTGCCGGAAGACGCGCAGGCAGCGCTCGGCAAATGGGAAGCCGCGGGAGGAACACTGCTCCACGACGTTCCGGGGGAACCGCGCTTCGATCTCGCCGTCGACGGCCTGTTCGGCACCGGACTCGCGCGCCCGCTTGCGGGAACTCATGGCACGCTGGTCGAAAAGCTCAACGCGCTCGGCGTTCCGATCCTCGCTATCGACGTTCCCAGCGGCATCGACGCCGATACCGGCGCGATCATGGGCTGCGCGGTTCGCGCAAGCCACACCGTCACGTTCATCGCTCACAAGCCCGGACTGCTGACTCTCGATGGCCCGGATCACTGCGGCGAACTGAAACTGGACACGCTCGGACTCGATCCGGTCAGGCTGCTCGAACCCGAGGGGATGCTCCTCGATGCGGACATTCTGGGCCGTGCGATCAGGCCGCGGCCCAGTAACTTCCACAAGGGGCAGGCAGGCAGCGTCGCCGTTCTGGGCGGCGCGGCGGGAATGGTCGGGGCCGCGCTCATCGCCGGTCGCGCTGCGCTCAAATGCGGCGCCGGACGCGTCTACCTTGGACTGTTGACCCCGCGACCGCCTTACGTCGATTACACACAGCCGGAATTGATGCTGCGCAAACCCAAAGAATTGCTTGAGCGAGGTGTCGTCGACGTGCTGGTCGCAGGGCCGGGAATGGGCAAAGCGGACCCGGCACGGAGGCTGCTCGCCGCCGCGCTCGCCGCGCCGGTTCCGATTGTTCTCGACGCCGACGCGCTCAACATGATCGCGGCGAGCCGAGCGCTCGCCGCGTCACTCGCGAAACGCAAGATGGCCACCATCCTGACGCCCCATCCTGCCGAGGCGGGGCGACTGCTGGGCCTAACGACCGGTGGAGTGCAGGCGGACCGCATCGCCTCGGCCAGGGCGCTCGCGCAACGCTACCGGAGCTCGGTCGTGCTGAAAGGCAACGGCAGCGTGATCGCGGCGCCCGACGGGAAATTCTGGATCAATCCTTCAGGCAACCCGGGGATGGCCTCGGCCGGAATGGGGGATGCCCTCGCCGGCATGATCGCGGCGCTCGTTGCGCAGGGCGCCGATCCGCTTCAGGCGCTCCTCGCCGGCGTATACCTTCACGGCGCGGCCGCGGACGCTCTCGTCGCGTCGGGCCTCGGCCCGGCCGGCATCACCGCAAGCGAAGTGATCGACCGGGCGCGAGTCCTTCTCAACCGCCGCAGCTAGAACCGGAAACCCAGCTTCACTCCGTAGCTGGTCGCCTTGCCGGTCCGATCGCCCTCGAAGGCGAGGTTCGTCAGGCCGAAGTTGAGATTGGCTCCCACAAACACCTTGTTGAGAGACAAGGACTCCTTCGACAGCGCGGGGATGCCATTGGGCGTGCTCGAGGCCCATACCTTGCCGATACCGGCATAAGGCGTAAACATCAGGAAGCCTTTCGAGATCGAAAGGTCGACGCCCCTGGTATTGAAGTCGAGCTGATCCACGCCGGTGAGCTTGGTGTAGCTGCCGCGGATGCCGATCGCCGGCTTCGCGACGCCGCCCGAGACGATCGCGTAACGCAACTCACCTCCGTAGAGCCGCACGTTGGTGCCGGGGACCGCGCCGACCATCACGCCGACATCCAGATCGAGCGGAAGGCCTTTGTGCAAGCGAAGCGACGGAACCGGGAGCGTGGAATGATCTCCGGCGCCGGCCTTTTGGAGCACATCGCTGTTCTTGAGCTTCGTGGCAGTCACCGCGAAATTGGGCTGACTGAGAGCTTGGATGTTATTGATGTCTCCCGCGACAACAGGCAGCGACACCGCAAGAACCGATACGACGACAAGGCTGCGTTTGAGATTCATGATGATCTCCTGAACGAGAGAGGTAAGGTGCCAGCAATCTAGCACGTCGATGCGGTGCCCAGCCCGACACTTTGCCACGGCTAGAGGAAATAGTACCGCCGCCCTGGGATCAGGCGGCCTGGCGCTTGGTGTTCGGCTCGGGGTACGGATACAGCATGTTGAGCGCCGTGCTGTGGCCCGCGGTTTGCACGATGCGCACGTGCTCGCGCTTCAGGTCCCGCGCATGGCGGCAGCCGCAGGAGTGCGCGATCATGTCGATTTCCTTGTTCATGCCCGTCGCGTAGTTGGCGACGCGCAGGTATTTCTCCTCGACCACGAGTCCGCGCTGCAGGCGGTGGTTGTGCGTCGTCACCCCCGTCGGACAGGTGTTCTGGTGGCAGCGCAGCGCCTGGATGCAGCCGAGCGAGAACATGAAGCCGCGCGCGGTGTTGACGAAATCGGCGCCGACGCACAGCGCCCACGCGGCTTTCGCCGAAGTGACCAGCCTGCCCGCGGCGATGACGCGGATACGGCTGCGCAGCCCCGACTCGATCAGCGAGTCGATGACGCGCGGCAGAGCCTCGGCGATCGGAAGGGCCATATGGTCCATCAGCGCCTGGGGCGCCGCGCCCGAGCCGCCTTCGCCGCCGTCGATGGCGAGAAAATCCGGCGCGTACTCCGGGCCGCGGCGGTTGACCGCGTCGCAGAGCTCGTTGATGAACTGCCAGCCGCCGATCGCGGTCTTCACGCCTACGGGCTTGCCGGTGAGGTCGCGGACAAGAGCGATCTTGTCGAGCAGCTGATCGACGTTGGCGACGTCGCGGTGACGGTTGGGGCTGATCGAATCCTGGCAAGGCGGAATGCCGCGGATGCCCGCGATCTGCTCGGTCACTTTCGCCGCCGGCAGCACGCCCCCCTTGCCGGGCTTCGCGCCCTGCGAGAGCTTGATCTCGAACGCTTTCACCTGCGGAAACGCCGCGACTTCTCTCGCCCGCTCCCGCGAAAAGTCTCCGCGTTCGTCGCGCACGCCGTAGTTGGCGGTGCCGATTTGCATGATGACGTCGCAGCCGCCCTCGAGATGGAAAGACGAGAGCCCCCCCTCGCCCGTGTCCATCCAGCAGCCGGCGAGCGCCGCGCCCCGCGACAACGCGCGCACCGCGGGCTCCGAAATCGCCCCGAAGCTCATGCCGCTGATGTTGACCACCGATCTCCCGAGAAACGGCTTCTCGCAAAAATCCTCGCCGATCGCGAGCGGCGGCGTGGGAAGGCGGTCCTCCTCCAGCACCGGATAAGGATGGTTGACGAACAGGATCGAACCGGGCTCATTGGTGTTATTGGTCGAGCCGAAGCCGATCACGCCGCCCTCGGCCTTGGCAAGGCGGTAGACCCAGCCGCGAGTGGCGCGGTTGAAGGGCAATTCTTCGCGGTCGTTCATGAAGAAATACTGCCGGAAGTACTCGCCCTGCTTCTCGAGCATATAGCGCAGATGCCCGATGACCGGATAGTTGCGAAGAACGGTGTGCTTCTTTTGAGTGATGTCCTGAATGAAGACGATCACGAGAAACGCCAGCAAGGCGAACCCGATCAGGGTCCCGAGGCCATATGAGACGACGCCCAGCATGCCGGACACGCTTTCCCTCCTCTCCGGTCTATTTCCGCGCGGACCGCGTTGCGCTGCCCGCGCCAGATGATAGGCGAAAACGCGCAGCGCCGCTTTCGCGAAGAGCCAGCAGGCCGTTGAAAACGCTCAGGGCAGGATGCGAAGGATCACCGACTGCGGGTCGTCGGCCGAGCCATTTCGAATCTCGACGTCGGTGGCCGGGCGCACACCGACAACGGTGCAGGACAACTTGAGCGACATCCCGGCAAGCGCATGGTTGGCGTCGAGCACGACCTTGTCCTCGGCCATGTCGGTGACCGTGAAGATCAGGTCCGCGTCGTCACCGCCCGCAGCGCCCTCGAAGCGCATTCCGACCTCGAGGACCTCTGGAAAGCGGCTGCGCGGTTCGACTCTGAGAAGATTTTCGTCGTAGTCGCCGAAAGCATCCTCGGGCTCGAGGCGCACTTCGACGCGATCCTTGACACTCCTGCCTTCGAGGGCGGCCTCGGCCGCCGGAAATATGTTCCCGTAGCCGCCGTGCAAATACTGCAGAGGCTCCTCGGAGCGCTGGATGAGTGTACCCCAGATGTCGGACAGCTCGACGTCGAGCGAGACGATCGTGTCTTTTGCGATGATCAAGTGCTCGGATAGGGCCTGGCGCCCGACTCAACGCAGGGATCTGACGAGGTCCAGCATTTGAGCAGCGTGCCCGCGGGGATTGACGCCGTAGAACACGTGCCTCACGGTGCCCTGCTTGTCGATGACGAAAGTGGAGCGCGTGATGCAGGACTTTCTGGATCCGTTGGCTTCCTTCTCGTGCACCACGCCGTATTTCCTGCACACCTCGCTCTCGGTGTCCGCGAGCAGCCGGATCGAAACGCCGTGCTGGTCCCGGAAACCGGCGTGGCAAAGGCAATCGTCCGGACTGACCCCGAGCACCACGCAGTCGTGGCGGGAAAACTCGTCTTCGTGGTCGGAGAAATCGGTCGCCTCCAGCGTGCAATTGGGAGTGCCGTCCTTGGGATAGAAATAGAGCACGACGTGTTTCTTGCCCCGGAACTGGCCGAGGTCCACCGTTTCCATGTCCGCGTCGGGAAGCGAGAAAAGCGGTGCCGGCTGGCCCGCTTGCAGCACATCAGGCGGGCGTTCGGTCGTCCTGAGCGACGCTTGGTCTGCGCGTTCCAAGTTTTCCTCGCCAGTTTCAATGCATCAACAGACTATAATCGCGGCGATGAGAATGCAACTGCTGGGTGGGCTGAGCGGAGAAAAATTTTTGTCACAATTCTGGCAAAAGAAACCGCTGCTGGTCCGCAACGCGATTACCAACTTTAAGGGCATGTTGCAAGCGCCTGAATTGTTTGCGCTGTCGTTACGCGACGACGTCGAATCGAGACTCGTATGCCGCCGCCGCGGCGCTTGGCACATGCAGCAGGGACCTTTCTCGCGCACCCAGATCGCGCGCCTGCCGAAGTCCGGGTGGACACTCTTGGTGCAAGGGCTGAATCTCGAGCTGCCCGAGGCAGACGCGTTGCTGCGGCGCTTTCGCTTCCTGCCTTACGCGCGGCTGGACGACGTCATGGTGAGCTACGCCGCCGCAGGCGGCGGGGTCGGGCCGCACTTCGATTCCTACGACGTGTTTCTTCTCCAAGGTCCGGGGCGACGCCGGTGGAGCGTCGGTAAGCAGCGCGAGCCGGAGCTCGACCCGAAGGCGCCGCTCAGGGTCCTTCGCAACTTCCGCGCCGAGAAGGAATGGCTGCTCGAACCGGGAGACATGCTCTACCTGCCTCCGGGTTGGGCGCACGACGGCGTTGCGCTGGAGCCCTGCTTCACCTATTCGATCGGCTTTCGGGCGCCGTCCGATCAGGAAGTCGCCCGGGAATTTCTCGCTTTCCTCCAGGACCGCGTCGCGTTCGACGGTACCTACGCGGATCGGGGAGCGAAGCCTCAGCGCCGCCCGGCGGAGGTGCCGAAAAGGATGGTGCGACAGGCCGCCGTGGTAGCCCGGAGAATTCGCTGGCGCGTGCGCGACGTGGCGCGTTTTCTGGGCGAGTATCTGTCGGCACCCAAGCCGCAAATCGTGTTTTCGCGGCCGCGCAGTCCGCTCTCGCCCGCGAGGTTCGCCGCGCTGTGCCGCGCCAGGGGCTTGCGGCTTGACCTGCGCACCAGGATGCTGTTCCGGGAGCGGGAGTTCTTCGTCAACGGAGAGCGGGTCGAGCCGCCCGGACGTTTGCGAAGATTCCTCGCGCGTCTCGCCGACGAGCGCGTCCTGCCGCCGGGCGAGCGCCTCCCGCAGCCCCTCCTCGGGCTGCTGCACGATTGGTACCTCGCCGGCTGGCTTCGCATCGGAGAGCGCCATGAGTGAACCCTCAGCCGAGGCGGTTCCCGAGCGGATTCTGCTCCAGGCAAGGAGCGACTATCTGGAAGGCTTCAACAGGCTTCTCGGCCTTGCGCGCCGGGAACTGCGCATCTTCGATCCGGATCTCTCGGAGCTGGAAATGAACTCGACGAATCGCGTCGAGACGCTCACGCGCTTCCTTCGAGAAAGCCGCACGCGTCGCATCTACGTCGCGCTTCATGACGTCGAGCATGTCACCAAACGCTGCCCGCGATTGATCACCCTGATGGGGAGTTATACGTCCGCCATCTTCATCTTCCAGACGCATGGAGAAGCGGCCAAGGTGCAAGATTGCTTCGTGCTCGCCGATGGCGACCATCTGGTGCGCCGGCCGGTGACGACGCAGCCTCGCGGGGTGCTCGTGATCAACGACCCGAAGGAGTGCCAGCCGATGCGCGAGCGATTCGACGAAATCTGGGAATCGTCGCTTCCGACGGTGTCCGTGAATACGACCGGGTTGTAGAACAGGGGACAGACCACGTTTTTTCGTCGAGCCGACGAGAAGGGCGAACTGCAATTTAAGAAAAACGTGGTCTGTCCCCGGTTTTCCTACAGACCGCGCCAGGAGAAGCCTTCGTCCTGGCTCGCCACCGATATCCACCGAGGCTCGCAGTGCAGCGCCTCTGCGAGCGCGGCTCGGGCCAGTTCCGGGGTATTGTTCGTTTGCGAGAGGTGCGCGGCGATCACGTGCTTGAGCCGGCTGCGATCGAGCGCCGCGAGCATCTCCCGCGAAGTTCGGTTGTCCAGATGCCCGAGGCGGCTCGCGATTCGCGTCTTCAGCGCCGCCGGATAAGGCCCGCTCGCAAGCATATTGGAATCGTAGTTGCACTCGAGCACCAACGCGTCGCAGCGGGACAAATTCGATTCGATATGCGCAGTCGAACAGCCGGTGTCGGTCAGGACCCCCAGCCGGTTCGCGCCGTCGGAGAGCACGTACTGGACCGGCTCGCGCGCATCGTGCGGCACCGTAAACGGCTGCACCAGCAGGTCATCGATTGGGAAACTGCACTGTGAATCGATCAGATTGAACGAGCACTCCTCATCGGCGTCGTCGAGCGTTTCGCGCAGGGCGGCGAGCGTGCCGTGCGTCAGCCACACCGGGACACCGAAACGGCGCGCGAACGGAAATACGCCTTCGCCATGGTCGGCGTGCTCGTGCGTGACGATTATTCCACAGAGATCGGAAGGCTCGAGGCCGACGCGAGCCAGACGTGAAACGGTCTCGCGCAGTGAAAAACCGCAGTCGAGCATGAGGCGCGTCCGCGCGACCTCGACGACGAGGGCGTTGCCCAGGCTGCCACTACCAAGCGAAGCGAAGCGCATCAGGGAAGCGGCGCCGGATCCACCGGATCAGTCCGCGCAAGGCTACTTCAGTTGCTGCTGCAGCAGGGAAAGAATCCTGCGCGCCGTATCGGAGGATGCCGGGTCGCCTTCCTTGTTGAGGACCTGCACTTCGCTCGAGTCGTTGCGATCCTTCACGAATACGCGATACTGCTCGGTCTTGGGATCAGGCGCGGAGCGCCAGAACATGAGCTTGGCAAGAAAACTGTCGTTCTTCTTGTCGAGCGCGTCGGCCTCCGGATCGACGTACCGCACGAAGTAGAAACCCTTCGAGCGGTCGCGGTCCTCGACGGTGAACCCTACGCGATCGAGCACGAGTCCGACGCGCCTCCAGGCGCGGTCGAACGGCTCGGCGAGCTCGAGCCTGCCGACCCCGTTCTCAGCCGGCACGATCTTCGCCCGTCCATCGTCCTTGCTCACCGCAAGCTGCGCTCGCGCACGCGCGTCCTCCGCTCCGAAGCGGACCATCAGCCGGCGCAGAAACTCGGCCTCTATGCTCGGGTCCGGGGGCCGGGGCTGCCACACCGTGCTGTCGCGGTACTGGTTGACATAGACCTCGGCCACGCCCCGGTGAGTGATGTAGATCTCGGTGGTGTTGGGCTGTGCGCCGCGCTCCAGGCGAGTGCGGAATTTGTCGCGCTCGCCGGTGGAGTAGGCTCCGTCGAGAATGCCGCCGATCAGGTTCCGAATCGGATCCTGTCTGATCTTTGCGCGGTTTTCGGCCCAGTCGGTCTCCATGACCCCGGCTTCGGGAACTTCGGTTTTGATCACGAAGCCCAGCCCCTGCCAGAAATCCTTGACGATGGGCCAGACTTTCTCGGGCGGCTCCGACACGACCAGCCAGCGCTCGCTGCCGGATCGATCAATCCGCATTTTGTCGATTTCAGGCAGGATCGCGGTCGATCCGGGCCGCGATGCGCCGCTGCGCTCGGCGTTGTAGGCCGAAAGAGTCGTCGTCCCGGTCGGACTGCCTTCCGGGATCTGATAGCGCTCGTCACGAGCCGGCGTGGTCAAGTCGGGCGGAACCTCGAGCGGCGGGAGCTTCTTCTCGGACTTGTAATCGACCTTCGCGGAATCGAACAGCGTGCCGCAGCCGGCAAGCGTGAGCCCCAGCACTGCCGCGACGACGGCGCAGCCGTACCGCGTCATCCCGCCTTTCCCTCGACGACGCGCAGGCCGCTCGCGGGCGTGACGTCGGCTTGGCGCATGGCTTCCCTGACGACTTCGTGGAATTGCTGCGACAGCGGCGTGAGCGGCAGGCGGATGCCCATGCCGATCAGTCCCATCTGCGCCACCGCCCATTTCACCGGGATCGGATTGGCCTCGACGAAGAGCTTGGTGTGAAGTCCCAGCAGGTTGAAATTCAATTCGCGCGCCTTCGCCAGGTCGCCGGCGAGCGCCGCCGAGCACATTTCGTGCATCAGCCGAGGGGCGACGTTGGCAGTCACCGAAATGATCCCTTTGCCGCCGAGGAGCATGAGAGCGAGCCCGCTGGCGTCATCGCCGCTGTAGACCATGAAACCCTTGGGCGCGCGGCGCAGCAGATCCGAGCCGCGCTCTATGCTGGCGGTAGCGTCCTTGATGCCGATGATGTTCGGGATCTGCGCAAGGCGCAGCGTGGTTTCGTTGGCGAGATCGGCGACGGTGCGGCCGGGAACGTTGTACACGATTTGCGCGATCTCCACCCTTTCCGCGATGGTGCGAAAGTGCCGGTAGAGACCCTCCTGCGTGGGCTTGTTGTAGTAAGGCACGACCGAAAGGCAGGCATCGGCGCCGGCGTTTTTCGCCGACTGAGTGAGCTCGATGGCCTCGGCCGTGGAATTGCCGCCGGTGCCGGCCACGATGGGGATGCGGCCGCGCGCGTGGGCGACCGCAAGCCGGATCAGTTCCTTGTGCTCGTCGAAATCAACGGTCGGCGATTCGCCCGTGGTGCCGACCACGACGATGCCGTCGCTGCCCTGCTCTATATGGAAATCGATGAGCGACTTGAAGCGCTCGAAATCGAGCCGCCCGTCCTCCTGCATCGGTGTAACGATCGCGACTATCGACCCGGAAAGCATGGGGCCTCCTGATTTGAGCGTTTCATTCTAACGCAATCGCCTTGTCGGCGGCTTACGCGGCAGGGGCACCGAGCTGCACCGAGCCCCCGCCCTCCCGCACGGCGCAGACGCGCTGAATCACCGCCTGCTTCGGCTCGGAAACGAGCCCCTGTTCGAACGCAACCACGGCCAAGGGTTCCAGGCTGTGGAGCAGCTCGTCGGGCCGCAGCAGGAACGCCGGATTGCTCGGTCGGCCGTAGCGCTCGTTGCCCAGGGCGAAGGTTTCGTAGATCAGCACGCCGCCGGGACGCAATGCACCGACCAGATCCGGAAAGAGGGGTCGATGTAGAAAGTGGGTCACCACCACGCCGTCGAATCCTCCGGGCGCGAAAGGCCAGGGCCCCGCCTCGATGTCCGCAACGCGAATCTCGACCCCGCCGATTCCCCTGTGCGCAACGAGCGCCGCCTCATCGCGATCGACTCCGACGACGGCGAAACCCAGGGAACTCAGATAGCGCAAATGCCGGCCATGGCCGCAGGCGACGTCGAGAACGCGCCCGCCGCGCCGGATCAACGCGGCCCAGCGACGCACCCAGGGCGATGGCGAATCGAACTCATGCGATTGCGAGGACATGGCCTCGATTATCTCGCGGCGCAGCCGCTGGCGTCCTCACCGTGCATTGTGCAACACTCGGAGGGGATTTCTCCCTGGAGGAGCAACCATGGCACCCAACACTCGGGCGATCAGCTTTCCCGGCGAATCCGGCGCCCCGCTTTCGGCGCGACTGGACGCGCCCGCGGAACCTCCGCTCGCTTACGCCTTGTTCGCCCACTGCTTCACCTGCTCGAAGGAATCCAAGGCGGCGACCCTTATCAGCGCGTCCCTCGCCGAGCGGGGTGTCGCCGTGCTGCGTTTCGATTTCACCGGGCTCGGAGGAAGCGGGGGCGAGTTCGCCAACACGAATTTCTCCTCGAACGTTGGAGACCTCGTGGCCGCAGCCGGTCATCTACGCAAGCACTATCGCGCGCCGGCGATCCTGGTCGGCCACAGCCTCGGC
>VBCJ01000325.1:0-8611 GCA_005884335.1 Betaproteobacteria bacterium
ATGATCTACGACATCATGAACGACGGGCAAAGGAAGCACTACGAGGAGAACCTCGAGTGCGATTTCTCCTTCGCGATACCGGGTCTCGCGCGCTTTCGCGTGAACGCCTTCGTGCAGAACCGCGGGGCGGCGGCGGTGATGCGCACGATCCCCTCGAAGATCCTGTCCCTCGAGGAGCTGAGGACACCCAAGATCTTCACCGAGATCGTCGATCAGCCGCGCGGCATCGTCCTCGTGACCGGTCCCACGGGTTCGGGCAAGTCCACGACGCTCGCCGCCATGGTCAACCAGATCAACGACAACGAACAGGGCCACATCCTCACCATCGAGGACCCGATCGAGTTCGTGCACGAGTCGAAGAAGTGCCTGATCAACCAGCGCGAGGTCGGACCGCACACGCTGTCGTTCGCCAACGCCTTGCGCAGCGCGCTGCGCGAGGACCCGGACGTGATCCTCGTGGGCGAGATGCGCGACCTCGAGACCATCCGCCTGGCGCTGACCGGCGCCGAAACCGGACACCTCGTGTTCGGCACGCTGCATACGAGTTCCGCGGCGAAAACCATCGACCGCATCGTGGACGTGTTTCCGGCGGCCGAGAAGGAGATGATCCGCGCGATGATCTCCGAGTCGATTCGCGCGATCATCGCCCAGACGCTTTGCAAGACCAAGGACGGCGGAGGCCGGGTCGCCGCGCACGAGATCATGATCGGCACGCCCGCGATCCGCAACCTCATCCGCGAGAACAAGGTTGCGCAGATGTACTCCGCCATCCAGACGGGGCAGCAATTTGGCATGCAGACCCTCGACCAGAACCTGCAGGAACTGGTGAGGCGCAACGTCATCTCCTCGGCCGAGGCGCGCGGCAAGGCCGCGAACAAGGACAATTTCCCAGGCTGACGTGAGTTAGCCTGGACATTGCGGCGTAGGCTGACTTAGGCTAGCCGGAGCTAAGGCTCGCTAGGCGAGCCCGGCCAAAGCCACAATTTCCCGGGCTAACTTCCCGGCTTAAGGCTTCAGAAAGGCGAATATGGAACGCGAACAGGCAATCAAATTCATGTACGACCTGCTTCGGCTGATGGTGACGAGGAAAGCCTCGGACCTCTTCGTCACCGTGGGCTTTCCCCCGGCGATCAAGATCGACGGCAAGATGACCCCCGTCTCGAACCAGCCGCTCACCCCCGCGCACACCGTGGACCTCGCCCGCTCGATCATGAACGACAGGCAGGCCGCCGAGTTCGAATCGAGCAAAGAGTGCAACTTCGCGATCAATCCCGCGGGCATCGGGCGGTTCCGCGTCAACGCCTTCGTCCAGCAGGCGAACGTCGGTATCGTGCTGCGCGTGATCACCACCGCCATACCCAAGATCGAGGACCTCGGCCTCCCGACCGTGTTGAAGGACGTGGTCATGACCAAGCGCGGCCTCGTGGTCATGGTGGGGGCCACGGGTTCGGGCAAATCCACCACGCTCGCGGCGATGGTCGGCTACCGCAACGAGAACTCCCACGGCCACATCATCACCATCGAAGACCCGATCGAGTTCACCCACCCGCACAAGGGCTGCCTCATCACCCAGCGCGAAGTCGGCGTCGACACCGTGAACTGGCTAACCGCGCTCAAGAACACCCTGCGCCAGGCGCCCGACGTGATCCTGATCGGCGAAGTGCGCGACCGCGAGACGATGGATCACGCGGTCGCCTTCGCCGAGACCGGCCACCTGTGCCTCGCGACGCTGCACGCGAACAGCGCGAACCAAGCCCTGGACCGGGTCATCAACTTCTTCCCCGAGGAACGGCGCCAGCAGCTGCTGATGGACCTGTCGCTCAACCTGCGGGGGTTCATTTCGCAGCGCCTCATCCCCTTGAAGGAAGGCAGGGGCCGCTGCGCCGCGGTCGAGATCATGCTCAACTCCCCGCTCATTTCAGACCTGATCTTCAAGGGCGAGGTGCACGAGATCAAGGAGATCATGAAGAAGTCGCGCGAGCTCGGGATGCAGACCTTCGATCAGTCGCTGTTCGACCTGTTCGAGGCGGGCAAGATCAGCTACGAGGACGCGCTCCGGAACGCCGACAGCGTGAACGACCTGCGCCTGCAGATCAAGCTGCACTCCAAGGAAGCGAAGAACCGGGACATCACGGCGGGAACCGAACACCTCAACATCGTTTGATCCCGGGGAACAATGCGGAGGAGCACATGAACACGAAACGGTGGTTGCTGGCGAGCGTGGCGGTACTTGTCGTGGTGGCAGCGCTGGAATTTCTCATCCACGGCGTGCTCCTGTCGGACCTGTACCGGCAGACGGGTTCAGTGTGGCGGCCGGAAGCCGAGATGCAGAAAATGATGTGGATCTTCTGGGTAGGGATGCTGGTATTCGCGCCATTCTTCGCGCTGATCTACGTGAAGGGCTACGAGAAAGGCAAGCCTGGCCTGGGGCAGGGATTTCGCTACGGCCTGTATATGGGAGTCATGTTGTCCGTGATGCACAGCTTCGGCTGGTACGTGATTCTCCCGATTCCGCCCGTGCTCGCGTTCTGGTGGTTCCTGGGAATTCTGGTGGAATTCATCGCGGCGGGTGTTGCCGCGGGCCTGGTTTACCACGATTGACTTCGGCCTTACTGAAGCCTAACCCGTAGTCCGGAGCGGGCGCGCGCAAGCGCGCCGCTGATTTCAGACTTCACACGTCAGCCGGCAATGATGAACGTGTTTCCGCATCCACCGGTGTCGGCGGTGACGCGCATTCTGGGGGAGGCGGGATTGCCTTGCTCCGACTTGACCCCCGCGCATCTGGAGCACTTCTTCGGGTGTGGCTCAACGGTCGCTCCGGACGGAATCGTAGGACTCGAGTTGTACGAATCCGTAGCATTGCTTCGCTCGCTGGCAGTTAGCTCGAAGTGTCGTGGTCGGGGCTGCGGTACTGCGCTCGTGGCGCAAGCCGAGCTATTCGCGCGGTCGCAAGGGGTCAGGGAAATCTATCTCCTCACCACCACGGCACAGCGCTTTTTCGAACGGTTGGGTTATGCCCGGGTTCTGCGTGACGGTGCGCCGGCGGCGATCCAGCGGACGCAAGAGTTCTCGAGCTTATGCCCCTCGGAGTCGGCCTTCATGGTCAAGCGCTTGCTGGTCCAGGAGGTCACGTGCAGTACGTAGGACGTACATGGATTGCGATTCCGGCCCTCTTTCTGGCATTGCCCGTTGCCTGCGTGATCTCGGTTGCTGCCTTATACGGGCTCGCATGGCCAGACCGCCCCGATGAGGTGTTCTCGTGGGCAGCATTCGATGTCGCGGAGTTCGTTCCGTGGATCTTGACGCTCGCACTGCTTCCGCTGGCTTCCATTGGTCCATGGCTGAAAGCCGCGTTGGCAGTTCTGTCGGTGCCTTACTCGATGCTGGCGTTTGCGGCGGGAGAGCTCTTCATCGGGTGTGCCCTTGGTTAACTGCCTGTGACTCCCGTTCAACGCGAACCTTAGCCCCTTAACCGCATATGGTGCGAATCCTCGCGGTTGTCGCTCTTGTGTGGCTGGCTTTGATGCCGCCGTTGTTTACCGGCGGCACCTGCACCGCGGAATTCGATCACGAGGCCGCCCAGCTTGCGGCGAACCAAAAATCCCTCGCGACGCCTGCGCTCGCTCAGGCGTACTGGGGCTCGAGGCAAGTCCCCATCTCGGTGGTTTCCGCTGAGCAGTGCCGTCGCGCCAAGCCTAGGTTCATAGACGTATGCGGCTCGGGCGTCCTCGTTCATGCCGTCGTCCCGGTGCACGACCGCATCTGTCGCTTCTATCGGGACGATGGAATCAGGGTCCAGCTTCAATACGACAACCGCGACCGCCTGGCCCGTATGGTCACGGAGATGAATCCCTTCAGGTCATTGCCCTTGCCGTTTGGCATCACTTTGCATTGGGCCAGGTAGCCAAAACGAGAAATCGAGGAGAAACGCCATGAAAATCCATTCCGAGTTCACTCGTCGGGGCTCGTCGGCAGTCCATTTGTCGCTTCGCCCGTGGCTCGTGCCCGGCCTCGCCTGTTTCGCAGCCGCGATCGCCCTATTGGCATCGCATGCCGTCGCACAGACGCCGGCGGCGGCGCCGCGCGAGTTACCGGCCAAGACGGTGCCGGTGCCGGACACGGTGAGCCCGCAGATGCGAAGACAGATTGCCGCGCCCCTCACTCCGACCTGGAACGTGATCCCGACGACAGCTGAGGGCTGGAAAGAACAGGTCAATGCGGGCTATCAGGCCACCATGAAAGCCTTGCCGGCGTTGCGCGAAACCCTAGGCGTCAAGGTCGAGCCTATGACCATCGACGGGGTCAAGGCGTATCGGGTCACGCCGGCGGTGATCCCGCCTGAAAACCGCAACCGGTTGCTGGTCCACGTTCACGGCGGCTGTTTCGTCAGCTTCCCCGGCGAATCCGGAACGGTCGAGGCGGTCTACATGGCGGGCTTCGGCGGGTTCAAGGTGATTTCCGTCGACTACCGCATGCCTCCGGACCATCCCTATCCGGCCGGACTCGACGACGCCATGACGGTGTGGAAGGCCGCCACGAAAATGGCGCCCTCGAAGAATATGGCGATCTTCGGCTCTTCGGCCGGCGGCAACCTGACTTTGGCGATGGTCCTGCGCGCCAAGCAGGACAAGCTCCCGCTGCCGGCCGCGATCGCGCCCGGTACGCCGATGTCCGATCTGACGGGGGCCGGCGACTCCTTCCAGACCAACGCGATGCTCGACAATGTTCTGGTGGCGTACGGAGCGAACTGCGACAAGCGCGCCGCGCTCTATACCAACGGCCGCGATCTCAGAGACCCGATGCTCTCGCCGGTCTACGGCGACCTGCGCGGTTTTCCGCCGGCGATTCTCACCACCGGGACGCGCGATCTGCTCCTTTCCAACACCGTGCGCGTGCACCGCAAGCTGCGCGAGGCCGGGGTCGAAGCGCTGTTGCAGGTCTTCGAAGGTCAATCGCACGCGCAGTATTACCGCGATGTCGGAGCGCCCGAGACCAAGGAGGCATTCACGGAGATCGCCCGGTTCTTCGACAAGCACCTCGGAAGATAGCACCCGGGCAGCGCGAACTCGGGCGTGATGACTATCGATCAAGCCAAGTCGTTCGTGCAAAAGCACGGGGTCGTGCTCGTATCGGGCAAAGGTCCGGTGCCACGGCTGACCGAGGCGGTAGCGGGCGAACCGATTGCAGGCAGCTGGTGGAGCCATCCGAAGGCTCACGGAATCTTCGCCGTCGTTCAGGCAGTGGTCGAATCAGGCGATGTTCTCGTATGCCGCCTGGTCGGAGCAAAGGTAACCTTGGTTCATCGCCGACTCTGGCCCGCCCTTGTCCGCGTGGCCGCGCGATTCCCGAAAAATCATATCGCGCAGGTGCGGGAAGAGCACACCGCATCGGGACGCCATGTGAATAGGGAGGTCCCGTTTCCAAAATGGGTTCCGGTTGATGTGAGAGAACGCGCAAAGGCTATGAGCGAAGAAGAAGCACTAGGGGCCCTTGGTCCATGGACCGCCCCGCCCGGTTAGGCACCAAACGGGGCGCCGTGCCAGAGGTCGTTTATTACGTTGCAGCGAGCCTCGATGGATACATCGCCACTTCCGACGGCGGGATTGAATGGCTCTCCCCGTTCGAAGGAAAGGGCGAGGATTATGGCTACGCAGCCTTTTACGCGTCGATCGACGCGGTCCTGCTGGGGCGACGAACCTATGAACAGTGCCTTACATTTCGCGAATGGCCCTATCCGGGGAAGCCATGCTGGGTGTTCTCGCATGGAAGAATGGAAATCACCGAGCCTCGCGTGACCTGGACGGATCAAAACCCCCACCAGATGGTAAGGGAATTGCAATCGCGCAAGCTGCAACGCGCATGGCTCGTCGGGGGCGGCGAGCTCGCGGTTTCCTTTCGGCGCGAACGTCTCATTTCCGAGTACATCGTCTCCGTGGTCCCGGTGATACTTGGCGCGGGAATTCCCTTGTTCGCGGCCGGTCGGCCCCAGGAGGCTTTGAAGCTTGTCGAGACAAACGCGTATCCGAGCGGAATCGTCCAGCTCAGGTACTTGAGAGCCAATGCCTGAGCCCTCGATCCATAGGACGGCAACTCGAAGCGACCTGCCGCAGATCGTGGAAATCTACAACTCCACGATTCCATCGCGAATCGCGACGGCCGATACCGAGCCTGTCTCGGTCGAGAGCCGGGTGAACTGGTTCGAGGAGCACACGCCCAATCGCAGGCCACTCTGGGTCGTCGAGGACGCAGGTCGCGTCGTGGCCTGGCTCAGCTTTTCCTCGTTTTACGGCCGCCCGGCATACGCCAAGACCGCAGAACTGAGCGTCTACGTCCACGAGGCGTTCCGAAAGCGGGGGTTCGGCTCGTATCTGCTGACCCAAGCGTTGGCTGACGCGCCGGCGTTCGAGGTCGACACGCTGCTGGGGTTCATATTCGGCCACAACAAACCGAGCCTTGCGTTGTTCGAGCGCTTCGGATTCCTGCGGTGGGGGGAGCTGCCGAAGGTTGCTGCATTGGACGGAGTCGAACGCGATCTCATCATCGTCGGAAGACGCATAGGGATGCCAACTAGCAGTTGATCGGCGGCGCCACCGTGCTCTACAGTATCATCTGGGATAGTCACCCGGAGGACGCATGGCCCATACCTTTCCTGAGCTGAAGAGCAAGCCTCTCGCCGAGCTGCGCGAGATCGCGGCCGGAATCGAGCACGAGGCTGTGAAAGGCTACACGCAGCTGAACAAGGACCATCTGCTCGCTGCGCTCTGCAAGGCGCTCAACATCGACATGCATGTGCACCATGAAGTCAAGGGCGTCGACAAGACCGCGATCAAGACCAAGATCGGCGAGTGGCAGAAAAAGCGCGACGAGGCGCTCGCCGCAAAGGATCGCGGCAAGCTGAAGGTCGCGCTCAACCACATCCACCATTTCAAGCACCAGCTGCGCAAGGCAATGGTGTAAGGAATGGTGTAAGGCACGGCGGCGGGCAGGAGAGGCCCCGCATGAACCCCGAAAACGTCATCGACGTCACACGACTCATCCAGCTCGCGGTCGCGCCGGTGTTCCTGCTTACCGCGGTGGGGACGATCATCGGAGTGCTCTCCAATCGCCTGGGCCGCGCCGTGGACCGCAGCCGCACACTCGAGGAACGGCTGCGCCAGCTCCAGCCCGAGGGACAGAAGGCGGCGCGCGCGGAACTCAATCTCCTCAGCCGGCGCGTGCGCCTTGTCTACGGCTCGATCGTGCTCTCGGTGATTTGCGCGCTTTTCGTCGGACTGCTGATTGCGGTCGCCTTCGTCGACGCGTTCATCGACATCGATCTGTCGAAGTTCATCGGGCTGCTCTTCATCGCCGCGATGCTCGCCTTCATCCTCGCGCTGATGGTGTTTCTGCGCGAAATCTTCCTGGCGGTATCAAGCGCGCGCAGCCAGATGCGCTAAGCGCCGGGCCCGCTCGTGCGCGACGGGGTGGACTTCTAGCGGTTGGACCCGGCGACGATCAGATACTCGTAGAGCCGGCATTCCAGGGGGCCGTTGTAAAGGGGCGTGCGCCTGGACGCGGTCAACCGGATCAGTTTCGGAAGTCGCGTATCCCCGGAGAAGAGGTAGCAGCGCCAGCCCGGGTAGTACTTCTTCAGCGTGTCGCCCAGCTTCGGGTAGAACTCCGCGAGCGCCGCCTCCTCGCCGGTCCGGGTGCCGTAGGGCGGATTGGCGAGGAGCACTCCCGCGCCCGCCGGGGCGCCGGTATCGAGTACGTCGGCCTGTTTGAGTTCGACGCAGTCGGCAAGGCCCGCAGCCTCGAGATTGAGGCGGGCTTTTTTCAGCTCCTCGCCGTAGCGGTCGCGGGCGAAGATCGGGAGGCGCCGTACAGGCTTGCGGCGGGCGAGCGCCGCGTCGCGCACCTCGTTCCACCGCCTGAGGTCGAATCCGGCGAGGCGCTCGAAGCCGAAGACGCGCGCGTGTCCCGGTGGGATCGCGAGCGCCATCATCGCCGCCTCGACGACGAGCGTCCCGCTGCCGCACATGGGGTCGAGGAGGGGCTCGCCTGAATTCCAGCCCGCGAGCTGAACGATGCCGGCGGCAAGGTTCTCCTTCAGCGGCGCCTCGCCCGCGTCCCTGCGGTAGCCGCGCTTGTTGAGCGGTTCGCCGGAGGTGTCCAGGTAGAGCGTGACCTCCGCCTTGTCGAGGAAAGCCTGGATGCGCACCTCGGGGAAGCGCGTGTCCACGTCGGGCCGCCGCCCGCGGTCGGCGCGAAACCGGTCGCACACCGCGTCCTTGATGCGCAAAGTCGCGAATTCGAGGCTCTTGAGCGGGGAGCGGATCGCGTTGACGTCGACGCGAATGCTTTGCGTCTCGCTGAACCATTCGGGCCACTTCACTGCGAGAGCCGCTTCGTAGACGTCCTCTTCTCCGCGGTACGGCGAGCGGGCAAGCCGCATCATGACGCGCGTGGCGATCCGCGACTCGAGGTTGGCCCGGTAACACGCCTGGATCTCGCCCTCGAATGCGACCCCGCCCGGAACGGGGTCGGTTTTCTTCGCACCGAACCGGCCGAGCTCTTCGGCGAGTAGCTGTTCGAGGCCTCTCGGGCAGGAGGCGAAGAAGGCTTGCAGGCT
>VBCJ01000325.1:8744-9037 GCA_005884335.1 Betaproteobacteria bacterium
GCTTGGCGCCGGGCGACCGCGTCGCGTTGTGTCTGAAAAACGGCATCCACTGGGTCGCGGCCGACCAGGGTGCGCTCGGGCTCGGTCTGGTCGTCGTGCCTCTCTACGCGGACGAAAACCCGGAAAACGTCGCCTGGTGCCTGGAGAACAGCGGCGCGCGCCTGCTCGTGGCGGAGAGCAGCCGCATGGCCTACGCGCTGCAGAAGGTGGCCGCGCCGCTCCCGCGCGTTCTGTGCCTCGCCGCCGATCCGGGCAGCGGCCATGACGCAGTCGAGGCGGTGCTCCCGAGGCAG
>VBCJ01000425.1 GCA_005884335.1 Betaproteobacteria bacterium
AGGTCGGATTTGGAGGGCTTGCCGCCCTTGTCCGCGGCGCTTTCCTCGCGGATGATGTCGTTGCACAGCTCGATGCACTCGTCGCAGATGAACACCGACGGCCCGGCGATCAACTTCCTCACCTCGTGCTGGCTCTTGCCGCAGAAGGAGCAGTAGAGAAGTTTCTCGCCGCCCGTTTTTTCGGTCATGGCTCCCCCGTCAAGCCGCAGCCGCCGCTGCTGCCGCCTCGGCCCGTGAAGTCAGCACCCGGTCCACGAGCCCGTACTTCACGGCCTCTTCCGCGGAAAGGAAGTTGTCGCGGTCGGTGTCGCGCGAGATGCGCTCCACGCTCTGGCCGGTGTGCTTTGCCATGATCTCGTTCAGGCGCGATCGCAGGTAGAGGATCTCCTTGGCGTGGATCTCGATGTCGGACGCCTGGCCCTGGAAGCCGCCCATCGGCTGGTGGATGAGCACGCGCGAGTTCGGCAGGCAGAAGCGCTTGTCCTTATCGCCCGCGGCGAGCAGCAGCGCGCCCATGCTGGCGGCCTGCCCGACGCACAGCGTGGAGACATCGGGCTTGACGAACTGCATGGTGTCGTAGATCGCAAGCCCCGCCGACACCGAACCGCCCGGGGAATTGATGTAGAAAAAGATGTCCTTGTCGGGGTTTTCCGACTCGAGGAAAAGGAGCTGCGCGACGATCAGGTTGGCCGAGATCTCGTTGACCGGGCCGACGAGGAAAACGACGCGCTCCTTGAGCAGGCGCGAGTAGATGTCGTAGGCGCGCTCGCCCCGCCCGCTCTGCTCGATCACCATGGGAATGAGGCCCAGGCCTTGCGGTTCCTGACTCACGCGGCTGCCCCCATAAGTTCTTCGAAGCTGATCGCCTTATCCTCCACCTTGGTACGCCCGAGGACCCAGCTGACCACATTCGACTCGACTGCAAGACCCTCGAATTCGTTCAAACGCTGCGGCTCCGAGTAGACCCATCTTACCACTTCGAAGGGCTGCTCATAGGTCTGGGCGTGCTCGGTCACCAGCGCGCGCACCTGCTCGGGCTTGGCGCCGAGCTCGTGCGATTTGACGAGCTCGCCGAGGATGAGTCCCAGCATCACGCGCCGCCGCGCCTGCCCCTCGAGCGCCTCGGGTTTCACGGGCAGTCTTTCGAGCTTGACGCCGCGTGCCTCGAGGTCCGCGCGCGTCTGCTGCACCATGCGCTGCATCTCGATTTCGACGAGCGACTTCGGCAGCTCGAGCGTCGCCGAGTCGACGAGCGCCTGCATGACCTTCTGCTTGACCTCTCCCTCCACGCGTTTCTTGACTTCGCGCTCGACGTTTGCCCTGACCTCATCGCGCATTTTCGCGATATCGCCGTCGGCCACGCCGAGCGATTTCGCGAATTCGGCATCGATCGCCGGGAGCTTCGGCATCTCGACTTTTTGCACGCTGACCTCGAAGTCCGCGCTCTTTCCCGCAATTTCCTTGCCCGGATAGTCGGCGGGAAAAACCACCGGAAAAGTCTTCCGCTCCCCGGCGCTGACGCCTGTGAGACCGGACTCGAACTCTGGCAACATGCGGCCCTCGCCGAGCACCACGGCCACCCCGATACCCCTGCCCCCGGGAAATTCGTTCCCGTCTACGCGGCCGATGAAATCCACGGTGACGCGGTCACCCGTTTCCGAAGCACGCGTCACGGCTTCCCAGCTCGCGCGCTGCTTGCGCAGGATCGCAACGGTGCGGTCGACGTCGGCATCGTCCACCGCGTGGGTGGGTCGCTGAATCGTCGTTGCCGACAAATCGCCGAGCTTGACCTCGGGGTAGATCTCGAAAGTGGCGCTGAAGGTGAGTTGTTTGTCGTCGCCCCCCTCCTTGCGTTCGATGCGCGGATATCCGGCGACCTTCAACTTCTGCTCCTGGACCACTTCGGAGAACGCTTTTTGCACCGCGTCGCCGATCACTTCCGACCGTACCTGCGGCCCATAGTGCTGCGCGACGATCTTGAGCGGAACCTTGCCCGGGCGAAAGCCGTCCATGCGCACGGTGCGCGAGAGCTTGCGCAGCCGTTGCTCGACTTCGCGGTCGATCTGCTCGGCCGGAACCGCCATGTTGAGCCTCCGCTCCAGCCTGCTTAACGCTTCGATGCTCGTTTGCATTCCCGAAAAACCCTGTTCCTTGGTGCGAAGGAAGGGACTCGAACCCCCAAGCCTTGCGGCGCTGGAACCTAAATCCAGTGCGTCTACCCATTCCGCCACCTTCGCGGGCTCACGACAAACCGGACTCGCAATGCGCGTGCCATTGTACCGCAAAGCCTCCTATACTGTCAGCCTAAGAGGCTGAAACCCTTTGAAAAATAGGGCAATGTCGGTCGGCCATCAGGAAAACTTTCCGGTCGCTTCCGTGCTGCTTCCGGCGGCGCTGCGCCACCCCCCGCACGAGCGTCTAGCGCTCCTTGCGGGCTACCGCGCGGAGCTGCGCGGGCTCGAGGCCGGTCGTTCCCCGGGGTCGCCCCTTTTCCGGGAGCTGAGCGAAGTGGTCGCGGCTCATCAGCTTTCGCTTGCGCCGTTCCATGACCTCCTCGATGCTTTCTCGCAGGACGTCATCAAGCAACGCTACGCAAATTTCGCCGAGGTGATGGACTATTGCCGCCGTTCGGCCGATCCCGTCGGGCGTCTGATGCTGCAACTATACGGCGAAAGCGACAATCACAACATCGCCTGCTCGGACGCGATCTGCTCGGCCCTGCAGCTCATCAACTTCTGGCAGGATGTGGAAATCGACTTCCGCAAGAACCGCATTTACCTTCCGCAAGAGGACATGGCGAGGTTCGGCGTCAGCGAAGACCAGATCGCCGCATGCGACGCCTCCGGAGGCTGGTGGAACCTGATGCGCTTTCAGATCGAACGCGCAAGATCGATGATGCTCGCCGGCGCGCCGCTCGCCAAGCAGCTACCGGGCCGCATCGGACTGGAAATCCGCACCGTAGTCCAGGGAGGTCTGAGGATCCTTGAAAAGCTCGACGAGGCACGCGGGGACATGTTCCGCCACAGGCCCGTACTGCGCGCTTGGGACTGGCCGCTGATGCTCACGCGCGCACTGGTGATGTAATGACGCCCGAAGAATATTGCCGGGAAAAGGCTGCGCACAGCGGCTCGAGTTTCTATTACTCGTTTCTGTTTCTGCCCCCTGAGCGGCGGCGCGCGATCACCGCGCTATACGCTTTCTGCCGGGAGGTGGACGACGCGGTGGACGAGCCGAGCGATCCGTCAGTCGCTCGCGCGACCCTGACCTGGTGGCGCGGTGAGGTTGCCCGGCTCTTCGCCGGCGATCCGCAGCATCCCGTGACGCGCGCGCTCGCTCCCATGATCGAGCCTTTCGGCATCGTGCGGGCGAGGCTGGAGGAGATCATGGACGGCATGGAGATGGACCTGAACCAGAGCCGCTACCTGAATTTTGCGGCGCTGCGGCTCTACTGCCATCGCGTGGCGGGCGTGGTCGGCGGATGCGCGAAAAAACCGCATCTATCTTCCCATGGACGAGTTGAAGGAATACGGAGTGACGGCGGCGGATATTCTCAACGCGAATCACACCGAGAGCTTCGTGCGCCTGATGCGCTTCCAGGCCGAGCGCGCGAGGCGCTGCTACGACGAGGCGCTGGCGCTCCTGCCGCCGGAAGACCGCCACGCGCAGCGCCCCGGCCTGATGATGGCCGCGATCTATCGCGCGCTGCTGGACGAAATTGCCGGCGACGGATTTCAGGTACTCAGGCAGCGAACCGCGCTCACGCCGCTCCGCAAGCTCTGGATCGCGTGGCGAACCTGGGTCACGGCTTGAGTGGCGTCGCGGTTGTCGGCGCCGGCTGGGCCGGACTCGCCGCTGCGGTCACCCTCGCGGAGCGCGGCGTCCGCGTAACCGTCTTCGAAGCCTCGCGCAGCCTGGGCGGCCGCGCTCGCCGCGTGAGCATCGACGGTCTCGACCTCGACAACGGCCAGCACGTCCTGATCGGCGCCTATCGCGAGACGCTGCGCCTGATGCGCCAGGTCGGCGCCGACCCGGACGAGCTTCTTCTGCGCCTGCCATTCGAGCTGCGCTATGCAGACGGCTTTCACCTGCGCGCGCCGCGCCTGCCCTACCCGCTCAACCTGCTCTGTGCGCTCCTCCGCGCAAAGGGCTTGGATCTCGTTCAGGGCTTCGGCGCGCTGCGCTTCATGGCCTCGCTCCGGGCGCGCGAGTTTCGCATCGAACCCGACTGCAGCGTCGCCCGCCTGCTCGACGACCACGGGCAGAGCGGCCCGCTGCGCGCTCGCGTCTGGGAGCCCTTGTGCGTCTCGGCGCTCAATACGCCGGTCGAGCGCGCCTCCGCGCAGATCTTCGTGAACGTGCTGCGCGAGGGCCTCACCAGCACGCGCGAGGCGAGCGATCTGCTGATCGCGCGCACCGACCTCGGGCGCCTCTTTCCCGAACCGGCCGCGGAATACGTGAAAGCGCGCGGCGGCGCCGTCGAGCTGGGCACGCCGGTGCGCCGCATCGCGCGCGTCCCGGGCGGGTTCCGCGTGAACGACGCGCAGACGTTCGCGAGCGTGGTGATCGCCTGCGGACCGCACCAGGCGGGGCAGCTGCTGGTGCAATTGCCCGCGCTCGACGAAGCGCTTTCCGCGATCAACGCCTTCGCGTACGAGCCCATCGCCACCTGTTACCTGAAGTATTCCGAATCCGTATCGCTCCCCGTGCCCATGCTCGGCTTCAGCGGGGGAATCGCGCAGTGGGTGTTCGACCGCGGCCGGCTCGGCGGTCCGAAGGGCCTGCTCGCCGCCGTGATCAGCGCGTCGGGCGCGCACGAAGAATTGACCAAGGAAGAGTTGACGGCGCGGATTGGGATCGAACTCAAGGCAGCCCTCGGCGAGCCGCCCCCGCCGCAATGGTCGCAAGTCATCACGGAAAAGCGCGCGACGTTCTCCTGCACTCCTTCTCTCCGCCGGCCCGAAGCGTCTACCGCAATTCCGGGCCTCGCGCTCGCGGGAGACTACGTGGCGAGCGAATACCCCGGGACGCTGGAGGCCGCCGTCCGCAGCGGGATCGCAGCAGCCAGGGCGGTTGGGAGAAATTGACGGGTGTCGCGGCCGATCGCCGAGCCGGAGCGTTTCACCTGACCTGGTAGATAAAACGCATCTTGCATGAAGTTGTTACGGGCGCGTTATCCTTGAGTGCGGGTTCCAGTTTCCAAGTCCTCAAGGCGATGACCGAGTGGTCGCGAAACGACCGGG
>VBCJ01000426.1 GCA_005884335.1 Betaproteobacteria bacterium
GCCTTTTTCCTCGCCCAGATTCTTGAGCAGGCCGCAGTACCATTCGCCGGCTTTCGCTTCCACGCCCAGCTTGCCTTTCCATCTGGGATCGAGCAGATCGGCCCAGCGCTTCGGCAGATCCTGCTTTCCGACTGCACGGGTGTTGTACGCCTGCACGAAAACGTTGATGAATTGCGGAGCCCAACCTCGATGGGCAGGCAGGGTGCCTTCCAGCATCTCCTTGTGCCAGCCGGAATTGATTTCCTGCAGAAGGTTTTCCCGGACCAGGGCTTCGAGTTCCGGCGAAGAGACGCTGACCGCGTCGAAGTCCCAGCGGTTCGCTCTTTTTTCCGCCACCGCGCGCTGCAGCACCTTGGCCGAGGAGGCGCGCCACGCGTTGACGCGGATGCCGTAGCGCCTTTCGAAATCGGCGCTCAGTACCTGAATCGTTGGCGCGGCGTTGGAGGTGTAGACGGTCAAAGAGCCTTCCTTCTGCGCCGCTTCCACCAGCCGTTGATGACGTGAAGGGCTGTCGTCGGCTGCCAGCTCGGAGAACGGTTGCGCCGATGCGAAGGGGGCCGCAACGGCCAGCAGAAACGCGGAAATCACCACGCGTGATCGAAACCGCATAGCGCCGATGGACTAGGCCGCCGCTTGCGCCGCCTGCGCCGCCCTGGAAAGTCCGGCCGGGAGCGCCGACAGGTCGAGGCCGTACAGCTTGCATGCGTTCGCGGCCAGCACTTTCGTCTGCGTCTCCAAAGGCAGGTGGCCGAGATCGCGCCGGATGACCTTGATCGAATTCGGCCAGGTCGAGTTGGCATGGGGAAAATCATTCGACCACATGAGGTTGTCCTGGCCCCACCACTCGAGATTACGGCCGCAGACCGAATCGTTGAAGAAGCAGGAAAAGACCTGGTTGCGGACGTACTCGCCCGGGTCCCGGGTGATCGGCGGCGGGTTCTCGCCGCGGAAGCGGCGAAAGTAGTAATCCCACTGCTGGACCATGAAGGGGAGCCAGCCCGATTCGTTTTCCACGGACACGAGCTTGAGCTTCGGGTAGCGCCCCAGCACGCCGTAGAAAATGAAATCGAAGAGCGCGTTGGCGACGTCCGCGAGCTTCAGGTTGACGCTGCCGCGGTAACGCTCGATGCCTTTTCTTTCCTTGCTGTGGTAGCTGTGGCCCGTCAGGATGTGCATGCTGACGGGCGCATCCAGGTCCTCGGCCGCCGCCCAGAATTTGTCGTAGTGGCTGGAATGAAAAGGCAGATCCGGATGGGGCGCCTGCCAGATCAGCGCGCCTCTGAGCCCCGCCTTGCGGCAGCGTTCGAGCTCCTTGACCGCGTTGCCGACGTTGTAAACGGAGATGGCCGGAATGCCGATGAGGCGGTTCCGGTCCACGCTGCAATATTCGATCAGCCAATCGTTGTAAAGGCGGAAGCAGGCTTCCTGCAGTCCGGCATCGTCGAGAGCGTATAGGCTCAGCAAGAGCGTCGGATAGAGCACCTCGGCGGACAGGCCGTCGACTTCCATCTCCTTGATCCTCGCGTTCGGATCCTGTCCGCCCTCGCGCCGCTGGAATCCTTCGCCCAATTTATGGGGAGGAAACAGCGGCGCCGCCTCGCGATATTTTTCCGACACTCCCTTCTTCCACAGATCGACCGGCTCCATCACATGGGAATCGGCCGAAATGATGACCCCGTCGATCCCTAGCGCCGCCATGTTTGCGCCCTGCCCGATGGGTCTACGCTACTCGAAGAACTCGCCGTCGCGGACCACCACGGGCACGCGCTTGTTCTCCTTCGAATCGCCGGGCATAGTCTCGCCCCGGATATTCAGCCGGCCGGAAGCGTCCTGGGCCCCCACCCGGCAGCCGATCCGCACCAGCACCAGCGGCTCCTTGCTCGTGGCCTCGAACCAGTAATACGCGCCGGCGGGCAGCATGATCCCCTCGTGCTTGCCGACATCGGTATGGCCTCCGTCCGCGTCGTAGTAGCGCGCGCTGCCCTGCAACACGATGAAGGTGTGGTCTTCGTTGGGATGCGTGTGCAGCCCGTTCTCGCCGCCGGAGGCGTAGACCTTGAGCGTCGCCCACATGTTCTCGGTCCTGGCGAGCGCCGTGTTGGTGCGCCCCTTGTCGAGCATCTGGGCGCGCATCTTGAAGAACGACGGCTTCTTCGTCGTCGCCTTGTCGGCCGCACGCGCGCTGCGGCGCTTGTCATCCTGATCGGTTGCCTGCATGGATCTCTCCTTCGTCGGGAGCGCGCCTCGCATACGTCGCTCTTGCGCTATGACGGCCCGGATCGGGGCCGGAAGCTGATCGCGGCGGCGCAAAAGGAAGGCTCGTTCGCGCTGTACACGAGCTTTGCCGAAAAAGACTTGCCGACCTTGACCGTCCAGTTCGAGAAAAAATACGGTGTCAAGGTCAACGTCTGGCGCGCCGGGTCCGAGAAAGTGCTGCAACGAACACTGATCGAAGCGGCAGCCAAACGCCATGAGGTCGATGCGATCCACTCCTCCGCGCTCGAAATGGAGACGCTGCATCGGGAAAAAATCCTGCAACCCGTCACCTCGCCGTACTCGACGGAGCTGATCGCGGGCGCGCTGCGGCCCCATGGCGAATGGGTGGCGACCTACCTGTCGGTCAGGGTACAGGCCTACAACACCCGCCTAGTCAAAAAGGAGGACTTGCCCAAGACTTTTCAGGATCTGCTCGACCCCAGATGGAAGGGCAAGCTCGGCATCGAGGCCAACGTCCCGGAATGGTACTCGACCGTGGTCCTGGATATGGGCGAGGAGAAGGGCATCCAGTTCTTCCGCGACCTCGCGGGGCGAAACGGCATCTCGGTGCGCAGGGGGCATTCGCTGCTCAACAACATGGTCGTCGCCGGCGAAGTTCCGCTCGCGCTGACGGTCTACCAGTTCATGCCGGAAGCCGCCAGGCGCAAGGGTGCGACGATAGCCTGGTTCGTGCTGGAGCCGGCGGTCGCACGCATGAGCGGCATCGGCATCGCACGCCGCGCGCCGCATCCCAATGCCGCGCTGCTTTTCTACGATTTCATGCTCTCGACCGAGGCGCAGGAATTGTTGGTGTCTATGGAATACGCGCCGACCCGTGCGAATGTGCCCTCGCCGCTCGCCCAGCAGCGTTTCACGCTGGTGGACCCGGCGGTCGCGTTGGACCAGAGCGACAAGTGGGCCAGGTCCTTCGAGGAGGTGATACTCAAGCGGGGTGGCCCGTAATGAAGCGCGTTTTCATTGCTCTGGTGTTCGCCGTGTCGCCGGCGGCTCACACC
>VBCJ01000326.1 GCA_005884335.1 Betaproteobacteria bacterium
ATCCGGTAAAGAAGGCGTAAGCGATGAAACTCGAGCGCCGCCGCCTGCTCGCCGCGGGCATCGTCACCGCCGCCGGTGTCGCGTTCGGTGCGGTGGCCCTCGCCCAGCCGAAGGAAAAGGTCATCCGCGTCACCGCTCGCAAGTGGGTGTTCCTGCCGCGCGAAATCCGACTCAAGAAAGGCGTGCCGGTGGTGCTCGAGTTCGTCACCGCCGACGTCGTCATGGGATTCAACGCGCCGGACTTCCACGTACGCGCCGACATCATCCCGGGCAAGGTTTCGCGCCTGCGCCTAGTGCCGGACAAGACCGGCACCTTCGTTTTTCTGTGCGATATCTTCTGCGGCGACGGCCACGAGGGAATGTCCGGGCAGATCCACGTTGTCGCTTGACACGGGATATCATGATGCTCGCCGCCGATTCCGTACTGCTGTACCACACCGATCCCGTACCGCTGCACAAGCCCGTGAGCGAGCCCAAGCGACGCTTCGAGCAATTGGTGCTGCCGCATTTCGACGCGGCCTATAACCTCGCGCGCTGGCTCACGCGCAACGATCACGACGCGCAGGACGTCGTGCAAGAGTCAGTGCTGCGCGCCTTCCGCTTCTTCGACGGCTTGCGCGGCGAGGCGAGGCCGTGGCTTCTCTCTATCGTGCGCAACACCTTCCTGACCTGGGTGCAGGTCAACCGTCCTGCGGACACGGTAGAGTTCGACGACGCCCTCGTCGAGATTATTCCCACCGACGAGGACGGACCGGAGATTCAAGCTGCGCGCAACTTCGATCGAAAAATGCTCAACGAGGCGATCGCCGCGCTGCCCCTCCAGTTCCGCGAGGCGCTGATCCTGCGCGAGCTGGAAGACCTGTCGTACAAGGACATAGCGCGCATCGTAGACGTGCCGATCGGCACGGTGATGTCGCGTCTCGCGCGCGCCCGCCGGCTGCTCGCAGAATCGCTGGGAGCCACCTCCAACATTTCCGGAACGCAGGTGCACAAATGACACGCGAAGAAGCCAACAGACTGCTGCACGCCTACATCGACGGCGAGCTCGACCCCGCAAAGACGCTCGAGCTCGAGGCGCATCTGGCCGAAAATCCGTCGGTGCGCGCCGCTTGCGAGCGGTTGCGCGAGATGTCCGCGGCGATCCGCGACAAGGCCGACTACCACACCGCGCCGGCGTGGCTGGAAGCGCGCGTGCGCGCCGCCATCCCGGCCGGGCGGAAGGACGCTTCCGCCCGGCCGACACGTTGGAGATGGCTGAAACCCGCGGGGTCGTTTGCCGTGGCCGCGGGTTGGATGCGACCGGCGGCCTCGTTTGCCGCGGTCGCACTTGTCACGTGGGTGGTGGCGCTGGGAGTCATGCGCCCAGGCGAAGACGAGCGAATCACACAGGAGGTGCTCGCGAGCCACGTGCGCGCGACGCTCGCCAACCGATATTACGACGTCGCGTCCTCCGACCAGCATACGGTCAAGCCATGGCTGAGCGCGCGGCTCGCGTTCTCGCCGCCGGTCGCGGATCTTTCCGCGTCCGGGTTCGAGCTTGCCGGTGGACGACTGGATTACATCGGCGCGCAACCGGTCGCGGTGCTCGTCTACAAGCGGCGAGCGCACCTGATCGACGTGTTCGTCTGGCCCGTCGAGGCGCAGAAGTCGGAGCAGACGTCGACGCGCGACGGCTTCAACATCGAGCACTTCGCGAAGAACGGAATGGACTACTGGCTCGTGTCCGATCTCAGCCGCAGCGAGCTGAACGACCTTGCCCAACTTATCGCCGAGTACAGCGCGCCCTGAGCGCGGATATTCATAAGCTAAAAGTTCTGAATCGGATGCTCCGCCGGTCAGGACTCAGGCTTTAGCAGGCGTTCCTGTGTAAAATCCATGCGTGCAGGATCCCTACGCGATATGACACCAATGAAGCTGTTGTCAGTCAACGTGGGGCTTCCACGCGAAATCGAATGGCGTGGGAAGCTCGTCCGCACGTCCATCTTCAAGGCGCCAGTCCCGGGCCGTGTTCGAGTTGCGGCGCTCAACTTAGAAAACGATAAGCAGTCGGATCTGTCTGTGCACGGCGGAGTTGATAAGGCTGTTTATGCCTACCCATCGGAGCACTACTCATTTTGGCGCGAGGAGCTTCCGGGCGTAGACCTGCCCTGGGGAATGTTCGGCGAGAACTTCACGACCGAGGGCGTGCTTGAAGAAGCCGTACGCATCGGTGACCGTCTTCAGGTTGGCTCTGCTGAGTTTGTCGTCACGCAACCTCGCATGCCATGCTACAAGCTCGCCATTCGCTTCGGCCGTCCTGACATAGTGAAGCGATTCCTGCGCAGCGGTCTGACTGGCTTCTACCTTGCCGTCCTGCGAGAAGGAGAGGTCGCTGCTGGTGACCCAATAAAATTGCTTGCCCGGGATGAGCACGGCGTTACGGTGGACGATGTCGTGAATCTGTACATTGCGGATGCAACGAACCAAGACCTCTTGCGCCGCGTGAGCGAGTTGCCCGCGCTTCCTGCGGGTTGGCGGGACTACTTTCGCAAGCGCCTCTGGGACCCGGACATTTGATCTTTCGGCCAGCAGCGAGCGATGCCTAACACGCGGCTCATCGTACCGATTTGACCTTCCAGGGTGGATTGAGTCTGTTGTCAGCAGCAAAATACAGCCGAATGTCGTGGCCGTCCGGATCCTTCAGCCGTGCTTCACGCCATAGATAGGACATATCGGTCGGGTCTTGTTCGAATACGAGGCCCTTGTCCTTGAGTAGAGCGACCGTGCGATCGAGGTCGAGGCATTCGAAGTACAGCTGCGCGCGTGCAGCAGCCGGGGGCTCTCCAGTCACCTCCACCGACAGGGTCTCGTCGCTGTCGGGACAGCGGAAGCGAGCGTATCTAGGCGGCTCGTGGACGATCGGCACGAGCCCGAGCGCACCGTAGAAGGCGGTAGAGCGCTCGAAATTCGTGACAATCAAGGTGACGTGATTCAGTCTCATTTTCCTGCCTGGGCTGTCTGTTTCGTAACCGGATCGCGGCTTGGCAGGCCGATACGGCTCAGGAGATCCTGAAACCGCGGGTCGGACCGGAGCGGATCGAAGACCGGTCGCAGGAGGATGGAAGGATTGAATCGCGCTTGATAGGCCTTGTTCAGCCAGATCATCGCCCGGGCGTTGTCGCCGAGTCCGACATAGATCAAGGCGATATTCGACCCGGTCGAAGAATCTCGACTCTGCCGACTTTCCAGGTCTTTGACTATCTTCATTGCTTCTTCCTTCCGTCCTGAAACGGCATAGGCATTGGCGAGATTGGATTCGAATGTCGTATTCCCGCCGGAAAGCTCGATGGCTCTCCGGAATTCCGCGATGGCTTCGTCGTGTTTACGCTTCCGCTCCAGAGCCTGACCCAGTTGATAATGGGCGACGGCGAAGTACGGATCCATTACGATGGTCTTCTGACTTTGCTCGACGGATTCGTCGTAACGGTGGGCGATGCACAATGCATCCGCAAGGTCGGCGCTGATGATGAGGGAGAGCGGATCCAGGCTCTCCGCTTTTGTCAATTCAGCGATGCCCTCGCCATTTCGTCCCATCACAATCAGGTGCCAGGCGTACCAGTGATGAGCCGTCGCATAGCCGGGATTGAGCGCGAGCGCGCGCTGGTATTCCTTCTCGGCGGATGCCCAACCCCATTCGTAGAGGTCCAGGATGAAGGCGAGCGAGGTGTGGGCCTCGCTTAGCTTGTCGTCCAGGGCCAGCGCCTTGGTCGCGGCTGCCTTGGCTCTGGGAAAAGCATCCCGTGGCGAGAGGATGCCGTATTCCCAATCTCCCATCAGCGCGTAGGAATCGGCCAGGCCGCTGTACGCCCTAGCGAAGGCCGGATCGGTAGCGATCGCACGGTCGAAATAATCGACCGCTTTCTTCAGACCCTCTCCGGTTCGCTTGTTCCAGAAGTACCGTCCCTTGAGGTAGGCCTCGTAGGCTTCCGTATTCACGGTCTTCGATTCCTTCAGCGCCGCCTCTTCCTGTGGATTCAAAGTGACCCGGATCTCCCCGGCGATCGCGCGGGCTACGTTGTTTTGCAGTGCGAGCGTGTCCTGCAGATCTCCTTCATAGCTGTGCGCCCAGAGATGCTTTTCATCGGGCACCTGGATCAATTGGGCCGTGATCCGCACGCGTTCGCCGGAACGCATGACGGTACCTTCCACCACGGCATCCACGTTGAGCTCGCGAGCGATCTCGGGCAGGGGCTTGCGAACGCGTTTATACGTCATCACCGAGGTACGGGAGATCACCCGCAAGGCGCTGATTTGCCCCAGATCCGCGATCAACGCGTCGGTCATCCCATCGGCGAAGTAATCCTGCGACGCATCGCCCGATAGGCTCTCCAACGGCAGCACCGCCAGGGAGCGAATCCTGGGTGAGGATTGGCTCCGGGTGTGGAGAATCCAGGACAGCGAGGCCGCGAGCGCCAGGGCCAAGCCGAATCCTATCCAGGCACCGGTCCGGCGTGCCCGCTTCGGTGGCGGGCCCACGCCGGTGAGTCCGATACGATGGGACTCCGAAGCGGGGACGAGATCCTCGTCGTCGATCGGGGTGGCGTCGGCAAGGAAACGGTAGCCGCGGCGGGCGACGGTCTCGACGAAGCGGGGATTTTCCGCCGAGTCGCCCAGCGCTTCGCGAATCTTGTTGATGGCTTTGTTGAGGCCGTGATCGAAGTCGACGACCGTCTGGCCCCAAAGTTTCTTTTGCAACTCCTCCCGGGTCACCAGCTCCCCGGGTTTTTCCAGCAGCATCGCCAGGACTTGAAACGGCTGCTCTTGCAGCCTGATGCGCAGGCCGCGCTTGGTCAGTTCGCCGGCGCGAAGATCGACCTCGAAGACGCCAAACCGTAACCGCCCGGACGGGTCATGGGCTCGTTGCATAGCAGACACAGGCTGGCGAGATGCTCAAAGCCTATTGCCCCCTCATCGGCCGCACTTGCATCGTTCAGGTAATCGTAGCCCAAGCCCGACCCTGCGACCAGTGCGGCCGGCGAGAACCGCCGCCCGGCGTGCGAGGAATAAACCCGCACCGGGCCCAGTCTCGCATTGTGCCGACGGTGCGATTCAGAAGCGCCGAGGGCTGTTCCCAATTGTCGAAATGGAGATTCACGTGAAAAAGTTCTTGCTCGCAATCTTGTTGATCATCGGCGTGGCCGGGTGCGCCCCGCTCACGGCGCAGCAGAAGGAAGCGATCGACTATCAGAATCACAGGCCGTGGTCCGGTGGTTGAGGAGCGAGCGCCCAAGACGGAGGATGCGTTCCTAAAGCTCGTTGATTCTGTTGGGTTTGCGAGGGTACCGACGTTCCAGCACAAAAGGACCGCCCGTCCATTGCCGCACATCCGCACTTGATCACACTGTGGCGCAACGCGATTCGCGTTCGTTACGGAGACGTCAATGAATCAGGGCCGCCATGGTGATTTCGAGCAGGTCGTGCTTCCCCATCTCGACGCCGCCTACAACCTCGCTCGCTGGCTGACGCGCAACGATCACGACGCGCAGGACGTCGCGCAGGAGGCGGTGCTGCGCGCCTACCGCTTCTTCGACGGCCTGCGCGGCGAGGCCAAGCCGTGGCTTCTCGCCATTGTGCGCAACTCCTGCTTCACTTGGCTTCAGGCTAATCGGCCTGCGGACACGGTAGGGTTCGACGATGGCCTGATCGAGCTTATCCCCACAGACGAGGACGGACCGGAGGTCCTAGCCGCGCGCAACTTCAATCGAAAAATGCTCAACGCGGCGATCGCCACTTTGCCCGCGCAGTTCCGCGAGGTGCTGATCCTGCGCGAGCTCGAAGATCTATCGTACAAAGACATAGCGCGCATCGCCGACGTGCCAATCGGAACGGTGATGTCGCGTCTCGCGCGCGCCCGCCGACTGCTCGCACAATCGCTGAGGGTCACTTCCAACATTTCGGGAACGCAGGTGAACAAATAACGAGGCGCTAGTCTTCCGTGTCCGGCGCGCCGCCGACGTTCGCGAGATCTTCCTGCTTGATTCTTTCCGTGTTGAATTTCGCGGCCCGCTCGCGCATGGTCTTCAGTACTTCCTCCAGCGGCGGCGGCTCGCCCTGGATCCAGCGAAGCGGATTCACGCGCGCGACGACGAAGGCGCGCAGGTAGGGGCTGACGAAGCCGCGGGCCTTCAGCTTCGCGATGACCTCGGCGACGCGCGCATCCAGATCCATGAGCATGTCGGCGTGCTTTTCGTGCCCCTTGATAGCCTTTGACAGCGGCTCCTCCGAAAACTTCTCCAGCCGCCGCACGATCGGGTTGTAGGCGCCGCCCGCGAACTTGCCGTTCTTCTCGTAGCATACGCCCAAGGTGACGAGCGAGGCTTCCTCGAGGTAGAAAGCGAACTGGTTTTCCGCGCGCTTCGCGTCCTCGTCCAGCAGCCCCCGATAGATGCGGATCACTTCGAGCGACTTCTCGCGCAGGTTGTGCGCTTTCTCGGTGTTGAGCGCGAGGATCTGCCAGGCGATTTCGCGTTTGGGCACGATGAGCGCAGTGATCGCCCTTGCGCCCAGCCTGCGCATCGCCTCCAGCCGGTGCCGGCCGTTCGGCGTCCAGAAGCCTCTTTCAGGCGCGGTGACCGCGATCACCGGGTCGAGAAACATTCCCGTGCGGTCGACGACGTCGGCGAGCTTGCGGTGGTGCGCCTGCGAAAGGTCGCGCTGGAAGGGCGTCGGCTCGATCCGCTCGATCGGAAGAATCGCGAGGATGAGCGCGTTCTTCCCGAGCGGATCGCTGTAGGCGCCGAGAACGAGGCCCCCTTCGCGCTCTATCCTGACGCGCGCTTCCTCGGCGTCGCCGGACAGCGAGTCGAGCCGGCACTCGCCCGGCGAGAGCCCGCGCGTGCCGGGCTTGGCCTTCCGCGGCGTGCGCTTCGCGGGGGCGCGCTTGAGCCCGGATTTGCGCTTGGGTCTCGCGGTCGCCATGGGCTAGGATGACCGCACTGGCGCGGGGCCGGGCGCAACGCGTTTTTTCTTCTCGAAGAATTCGAATACCCCGTTTCCGGCGATCATCGCGGCGAGAAAGACTAGGCCCTTTGCCGAACCGGCTCCGGCCAGAACCAGCGCGGGTCCCGGGCAGATGCCTGCCAGCCCCCAACCCACGCCGAACACGAGGCTGCCGAGGATGAGCCGCCTGTCGATGCGGCGCGGGCTCGGGAGGAGCACCGGCGCACCGAGGAGCGTCCGCGTCCGCTCCTTCATGAATGCAAAAGCGCCCGCGCCCACCGCGACGGCGCCGGCCATGACGAGCGCGAGCGAAGGATCCCAGGCGCCGGCGAGGTCGAGAAAGCCGAGCACCTTCGCCGGATTCGCCATCCCGGAAACGAGGAGCCCGAGCCCGAACACGAAACCCGCTGCAAAGGAAGCGGCGGTATACATGGAAGACCTCACGGCGCGATCAGGTGGCGCGCGACGTACACGGTCGCGAAGCCCGCAGCCATGAACGCGACGGTCGCCGCGATCGAGCGCGGCGACGCTCGCGAGATGCCGCACACGCCGTGACCGCTGGTGCATCCTCCGCCGTAGCGGGTGCCGATGCCCACCAGCAGCCCCGCCGCCACCAGCGCGGGGAAACTCGCGTCGACCCGGATCTCCAGCAGCGCGGCGAGGAGACCCCAGGCGAGCGGCGCGGCGACCAGGCCCGCGACGAAGGCGATCCGCCAGGAGACGTCGCCGGCCTGCGGGCGCGCGAGGCCGCCGAGAATGCCGCTGACGCCGGCGATGCGGCCGTTCAGCACGGCGAAGAGGGCGGCCGCGGCGCCGATGATCGCGCCGCCGATCAGGGCCGATGCGGGGGTGAATGCGTTCCAGTCGATCGACATGGGCCGTCCTCTATGAGGGTTGTCGAGCATAATACAATCGGAGGCAATATGAGACTTGCCCGGATTGTTCTCTCGGTGGCGCTTTCGGCATGCGGGACGGCCGCCCTGGCGCAGGCCGACTATCCCCATCGCGCGATCCGCATCATCGTTCCGCTCGCGGCGGGCGGCAACGTCGATCTCGTCGCGCGCACGCTCGCCGATCAGGTGTCGAAAAGCCTGGGCCAGCCGGTCCTCGTCGAGAACCGGCCCGGGGCGTCGAGCCTCGTGGGCACGCAGTTCGTCGCGAAATCGGCGGCGGACGGCTATACGCTGCTCGCGGTGGCGAACACCTTCGCAACCGTGCCCTTGATCGTGGCGAGCCCCGGCTACGATCCGCTGAAGGACTTCACCGGCATTACGCTCACCTGCCTCGTGCCCCAGGTGCTCGTCGTCAATCCCGGCCTCCCCGCGCAGTCGGTCAAGGAGCTCGTCGCGCTCGCAAGATCGCAGCCGGGCAAAATCTCCTACGCGAGCTCCGGGAACGGCTCGACCGGCCACATGGCGGCCGAGCTCTTCAACCGCCAGGCGGGCGTCACGATGCTGCACGTCCCCTACAAGGGCAACTCGCAGGCGCTCATCGACGTGATCGGCGGCCAAGTCGCGATGATGTTCGATCAAGTGAGCACATCCACCCCGCAAATCAAGGCGGGCAAGGTGCGCGCGATCGCAGTCACGAGCCTCGCGCGCTCGCCGCTCCTTCCCGAGGTCCCGACCGTGGACGAGGCGGGCGTGCCGGGCTACGAGGACATCACCTTCAACGGCCTCGTCGCCCCGGCGGGAACGCCGCGCGACATTCTCGTGCGCCTGCAGCAGGCAGTTGCGAAAGCCGTGAGCGACGCGGAGCTGACCAAGCGCTTCATCGAGCGCGGCGTCGAGCTGAAGGCGAGCAGCTCGCCGGAAGACTTCAGCGATCACATCAGAGCGGAGTTCGAGAAGAAGGGCCGCCTCGCGCGCGACGCCGGCATCAGAGCCGAGTAGCGATATGATCGAACGCAAGCAACTGGGGATCGCCGTGGTCGGCGCCGGGCGCATCGGGAGCCTGCGCGCGGGGCTTGCCGCCGGGCATCCTGGCGTCAATTTCATCGCGATCTCGGACGCCGATCCGGCGCGCGCGCGCGATCTCGCGCAGAGAATCGGCGCGCAGTTTCACTCCGGCGACAACCTCGCCGCGATCTCGCGTCCTGAGGTGAACGCGGTGATCGTGGCGACGAGCGAGGGCGAGCACGTGAGGCCGGTCATGCAGGCGCTCGAGCTGGGCAAAACGGTGCTCGTGGAAAAACCGCTTGCTCTCACTCTGTCCGAAGCCGACGGCATCCTCGCCGCGGCGGAAAAGCGCGGCGCGAACCTGCGCGTCGGCTACAGCCGGCGCTACAAGGAGCGCTACCTGATCGCCAAGGAGCAGGTGATGCAGGGGCGAGTCGGCAGGATCGTCGGCGCGAGCGCGCGCGTGTTCAACTCGCGCTCGCAGGCGCTCGCCATGCTCAAGCGCAACCCCGGCGCGACCCCGGTGGTGGACGCGCTCACCTATTACGTCGACCTCGTGAACTGGATGCTCGAGGGCGCGCACGTGACCGAGGTTTTCGCGCGCGGGCAGAAGGGTGTCCTGAAGGAAGCCGGCCACGACACCGACGACGTCACCTGGGCGATCCTCAGCTACAGCGACGGGGCGGTCGCGAACCTCGGCGTGAGCTACGCGCTGCCGGCAAAATATCCGGCGCTAGGCCACGCGGCGCGCCTGGAAGTGCTCGGAACCGAAGGCGTGATGATCCTCGACGACGATCACACCGATCAGCTGATGTACAGCGAGAAAGGCGTTCCCCACGTCTACCTGCCCGATCACTCCGTCAACATGGTGTTCCTGCAGAGCGGGACGCCCGGCGACTGGGCGCTCGGCGACTTCTGGGGACCGATCGCCAACGAAACGCGCGCCTGGCTCGACCACCTCGCGCTCGGCAAGCCGTGCGCGCTCGCCACCCCGCGCGAAGCGCGCCGCACGCTCGAAGTGACGCTCGCGATCGAGCAATCGGCGGCAAGCCGCAAGCCGGTCGCGCTGCCCCTCGCGAAATAGCGACTCGCGCGCGGACGCACCTGCATGGGGTGCAGGGGTCGCGGCTTCGGATCCGCCCCTCAGACGGGGATGCGTCCGGCTGAGTCCAGACCGATGCTTTCCAAGCCGCGGCGGTGAAGCTGCTGGCGTCGCTCTTGTTGCTCCCATGGCTCCTGGCGCTGGCGCCGGTCCTGCAACCAGCGCCGGTCTTTGAACCAATAGAGTGCCGCTTGTTCGTTGGGAAAGCAGCGGACGTTGATCCCGTGCTGTCGCGCAAGCGACTCGATGTATTGCTGGGAGATCCTGAGCTCGGCGGAATCGCCCGTCAGCGCAATTCTGCCGAGTTCTTTGAAGTAATCAGGAAGTCCGTACTGCTCGACTTTGAATATCGGCCTCGAAGCATGAACCGATATGAGGATCTGCGAGCACGCGTGCTTGCGCGCCTCAGCCGCAATGGCGGCAAGAGCGTCTCGCGTTTCCTCAGCCGTTTGGCGGTTGAACAGGTCTACCTTGAGATAACCCGCCTCAACAGTAAACTCGTATAGCATGTCAGCTCACCGCAAGCAAGGTGTCGTGTCGTTCGGGATTGGCCCTCCTCCGATCCCTCCGTTTCGGCCGTTTCGCCGTACGGATAGTGTAGCCCTGCCGCAATGAAACAATGTGTAACGAGATAGTCCGCACGGACTATTGCGAGCTCCGGCGCTTCGCCCCGTCGCGGAAGCGGGAGGGCCATGGGCGCAAAGGTCTGGGGGGCATCGCCCCCCAGCTCCTTTTACCGAGTCAGCGAGTCAAGTACGTGAATCCCCGAAGGATCAACCCTCCGCTTACTGCATCACGCAGCCGCCCCGCACCGCGCGGACGAGGTGGCTTTCGCTCTTAAGAAAGGCGACGACGTGCCCGGCGGCGAACTCCACGGTCCACGCGTCTACGGCGACGGTGGCGACGGTCGTCGACGACCAGTAGGCGGCGCCAAGGGTCGCGCTGCAGGTGAGCACGGTGCAACCGGTGCTCACGTTGTTATTGAAGGCCGGATCCACCGCCGGGTTCAGTCTCCCGTAATCGATGATGCTCAGCAGCTCCCTCACATTCGGGAGCCGCCAGTCGTTGAATCCGGCGAACCCGATGCCGTTGCCGACTTCGGTGTTGATCGCGTCGATCCAGTCCCAGACCGTGTCGGTGACGGGGGATGACCAGACAAACGACTTGAACACGTCATGGAGGCTCCCGTCGGCGCTCTTCTTCTCCCACATGAGCCCCGTGTTCAGGTCGGTGATGGTGCCGTCCCCGTTGTCCTGGTAGCTCAGCGGCCCTCCTGCCTTCACGAAGCCGTCGTCGCGCACCGTCGCACCGGTATGCGTCATCGTGCCCATGGCCGGAGTGGTCTGCCCGCTCGCGGGGAACGTGCTGTTGCCACAGCTCGACGGCTGCGGCGGTGTGTTGTTGTTGTCCCAAGCTTCCACAGCGGTCGCCGATAGCCCCAGCCCCACCAGCAACGCCAGACTCAAAATGCTTTTCATGGTTCTTACTCCCCTCTGTTCCGGCCGGTTCGCCGTATGGATAGCGTGGCCCTACCGCAATAAAACAACGTGTAACGCGTTAGTTCGTGCGGACTATTGCGGCACCTACCAACCCGTTAGGCGCCATGAATCACTGATCCTGCGTATCGCTTAGGGTCCTGTAATATCCCAAACATGGGTTTCCATGCCGTGAAAGCGTGCGCGCTCGCCGCGCTCGCGATCTCGGCGTCGGCCCAAGCCCAGGTCTATCCCGCGAAGCCGATCCGCATGATCGTCGCCTACCCGCCCGGCGGCGGCACCGACATCGTCGGACGGACGGTGGCGCAGAAGCTGGGAGAGACGCTCGGCCAGAGCGTGCTGGTGGAAAATCGCGGCGGGGCGAGCGGCAACATCGGCACCGAGCTCGCGGCGCGCGCCGCACCCGACGGCTACACGATCCTGATGGGCAACGTCGCGCCCAATGCGATCAACGTCAGTTTGTTCAAGAACCTGCCTTTCGATCCCGTCGCGGACTTCGTCCCGGTAAGCCTCGTGGCCTCCACGCCGAACATCCTCGTGGTGCATCCCTCGACGCCGGCGAGAACGGTGAAGGAAGTCATCGCGCTTGCGAAAGCGAAGCCAGGGACGCTCAACTTCGCTTCGGCGGGCGTGGGCAGCTCGTCGCATCTGGCGGGCGAGCTGTTTCGCATCCTCGCTGGCGCCGACATCGTGCACGTGCCGTACAAGGGCGCCGGCCCCGCGATGGTCGACGTCTTGTCGGGGCAAGTGCAGCTGTACTTCGCGACCATGCCGGCGGCGATGCCGCACGTGAAATCGGGAAAGCTCGCCCCGGTCGCGGTCACGAGTTCGCGGCGCTCCCAGGCCTTGCCGGATCTGCCGACGACTGCCGAGGCGGGCGTCCCCGGCTATGAAGCCTCAACGTGGTACGGGGTGCTCGCGCCGGCCCACACGCCGGCCGCGGTGATCGCCCGATTGCATGAGAATATCGTCAAGATTCTCGCCGTTCCGGAAACGCGCGCGCGGCTCGCCGACCAGGGCTTCGAACCCGTCGGCAACTCGCCGGAGGAATTCGGCGCGTAGATAAAATCCGAAATCGCGAAGTGGGGGAAAGTAATCGGGGACGCAGGCATCCGGCCGGAATGATGGTCGGCGGCTGCGCGGGCGACGCCGTGGCGTCTCAGAAAATGATGCTGACTCCGGCAAGAACGCCGCTGCCGCCGACCTTCACTTCTTTGCTGGTCGTCCCGGTTGTGGCGGCGAGATACTTGTACTGCACCTGGAGACCGACCGACCCGAAGCGGAATTCCATGCCCACCAAACCCTGGTAGGCCGTCCCGCCCTGGGTCCCTTTGAGGCCACCGCTATAGAGGGCATCGGCGAAGCCCACACCGGCGCCCGCGAAAGGATAGAACCAGTCCGCAGCGCGGAGGTAATACTTCCCGTTCGCCATGATTGCGACCACCTGCTGCTGGCTGATGGCCCCCGTTCCGGTCGCGACCAGATCGTTCTTGTAGTAGAAGACCTCGCCGCCCAGGGCAAAGCCCGTCCTGTTGCGCCACTCCGCCTCGATACCGACTGCCGGCTTGGACGCAGTGTCGTAGGTGCTTGCGAAGCCGGCGACCGTCTGGTTGGCGTTAGCCAATTTAAACGCACCCCCCTTCGCAATCAGCGCAAAGTTCCAGTCGCCGCCTGGCTCGGCGAACCGGGCGATCTCCCGCGGGGCCGGCTTCGGAGCAACGCGCGGTGCGGCGACTACCGGGGCCGGCGGCGGCGGAACGCGCGGCGCGACGACCGGGGCCGGCGGCGGAACGCGCGGTGCGGCGATCGCCGGCGGCGCGGCCCCGACCGGGCGGCTTTGCGCGAGGAAGCGGCGACCTTCGACTTCGCTCACGATGCGCACTTCTGTCTGCACCGGCCTCACGCCGGGGACGGCCTCGACCCGCACGAAATAGCTTTGGTTGGCCGCGACCTCGAGCGTGTACGTGGCCACCGCCTGATCGCCGACGCGCAGGAAAGTCCTTCCGGGGCTGACGGTCGCGACGGCGAAGGTGCCGTTCGCCAGGTCGCCGACGCGCGCTAGGTTCACGAACACCGGCACCAGCGCGGCTACCGTTTCGCGCTCGCTCCGAAAAACGAACACCAGCGCCTTTCCGGGCGGCGGGGTCGCCCGCGAGGCGTCCTCCTGGGCGCGGACAGGCGGAGCCGCGCCCAGGAGGGCGGCTAGCAAGAAGGCGCCGCTCACCGAAAGGCCTGCGCGCAGCTCATTCATGGGTGAATCTCCCTGCTGTTTTTTCTTCGCTTTCATCGCGGGACCGCGGAGGATTTCCCGCTCGTCATTGTAGCGTCCAAAGGACAAAAAAACGATAATTCTTTTGTCGCGGCCGCCGCGCTCAATCAGAAAACTCGCTTCGCGCGGCGACAACTCCGGGGGCATCTCGATGAGAGACAAGCTATTCGAGCAGGGTCTGAAGTTACGCAAGCGGGTGCTGGGCGCGGCGTACGTCGACAAGCAGCTCAGGACCGCCGACGCGTTCAGCATGCCGATGCAGATGCTGGCGACCAAATCGGCCTGGGGAATGGTGTGGTCTCGCCCGGGGCTGCCGCGCCGGATCCGAAGCATGCTGAATATCGCGATGCTGGTCGCGCTGGGCAAGGCCGAGGAACTGGAACTCCATCTCGGCGGCGCCGTCCGCAACGGCGTGACGAAGAGGGAGATCGGCGAGATTCTGCTGCACTCGGCCATCTATTGCGGATATCCGGCGGCGCTGGGTGGATTCAGGATCGCGCGCGAATATTTCGCGAAGCACGGCAAGAAGACCGCGGCGAAGAAGCGGTGACCCGGAAGACCGGGAAATGCGCATGAGCCTGCGCGCTGCCGCGTCACTGTCGGCTGCGCTCGCGGTATCGGCGCTGCGCGCGGCCGCGGCGGCCGATGCCTACCCCTCGAAGCCGGTCCGCTTCGTCGTGGCCTTTCCCCCGGGCGGCGGCACCGACATCATCGCGCGCTCGATCGCGCAGAGGCTCACCGTGCGCCTCGCGCAGCAAGTGGTGGTCGACAACCGGCCCGGCGCGGGCGGCAACATCGGCACCGACATCGTGGCGAAGAGCGCGCCCGACGGGCACACGCTGCTGATGGGCTCGGCGGGTCCGCTCGCGATCAACGCGAGCCTCTTCGGCAAAATGCCCTTCGATCCGATCAGGGACCTGGCGCCGGTGACGCTCGCGGCCTCAACGCCCAACGTGCTCGTCGTTCATCCGTCGCTTCGGGCGGCGACCGTCAGGGAGCTGATCGCGCTCGCCAAGGCCAGGCCGGGCGAGATCAACTTCGCCTCTTCGGGGCACGGCACGCCCGCGCACCTGGCGGGCGAGCTGTTCAACTCGATGGCGGGAGTCAAGATGGTTCACGTGCCGTATAAAGGCGCGGCGCCCGCCTTGACCGATCTGCTCGGCGGCCAGGTGCAGCTCATGTTCTCGACCATGCCGCCCGCGCTCCCGCACGTGAAGGACGGG
>VBCJ01000432.1 GCA_005884335.1 Betaproteobacteria bacterium
ACCGTCGGGCGCTATCCGGGGACGGGGACCCTTGCCGGTGTGAGAGAAGTCGTTCCTATCGCGCACACGCGCGATACCCCCGGGCCGATCGCGCGGTCGGTCGCCGACGTCGCATTGCTGGATGCCGTGATCATGGGGCAACCGCTCGCCCTTCCACGCGCAAGCCTGCACGGCTTGCGGCTGGGAGTTGCCCGGCGCAGCTTCTTCGCGGACCTCGATCCCGGGCTTGAAGAGGTCGTCGAAACCACACCGGCGTGACGCTGCAGGAGCTGGTGGCCGCCATCGCGAGCCCGGACGTCAAGGCGGTCTACGAGCAATCGATCATCGGACCGGGGGCCATCCCGGAGTCCGTCTATCGGGCCGCGATCGACGTGTACCGCCCGCAGCTCCAGGCGGCCTACGAGCTCGCGTTCGACGAGCACGCGCTCGACGCGCTGGTGTTCCCGACGACGCCGCTGCCGGCGCGGCCCATCGGCCAGGACCAGACTGTGGAGCTCAACGGCCGGAAGGTTTCCACGCTCCTCACCTACATCCGCCACACCGACCCCGGCTCCAACGCCGGCATTCCCGGGGTGAGCGTGCCGATCGGAATGACCGGCGATGGCCTGCCGGTCGGCCTCGAGCTCGACGGGCCTGCGGGAAGCGACCGGCGATTGCTGGCCGTCGCGCGCGCAGTGGAAAGAGTCTTCGGATTCCTGCCCGCGCCCAAGCCGGGCCACGGAAGGTCGCAAACGGACTAGGCCCTACTTACCGCGAGGAAACGGGCGCCACGTAGCGCGGCGCGAACTCGCGCGTGTCGCCGCTCGCGAAGGTCACCGCGATGCGGTCGTCATACACCTGCGCCACGGTGCCGCGGCCGTATTTGGGCACCCGCACGGCGTCGCCTTTCTTCAGCACGACGTGGGCCTTCATCTTCAGCGTCCGGGCGTCCGCGTCCCCCTTGCGTTGCACGCAGTTGTCGCACGCGCCGCACTCGTCGCTCGCTTCGACTTTCTCGTCGAAGTACTCGAGGATCATCTTCCAGCGGCATTGCGTGCCGCGCGCGTAGGCGGTGAGCAGCTCGACCTTGCTGCGCTTTCTCGCGAAGTAGAGCTGCACCCGGCGATCGCCGTGGTCGTAGAGCAGGGTACAGCGCGCCTCCTCGCCGTCGCGCCCCGCGCGCCCGGCCTCCTGGTAGTACGCCTCCAGGCTTCCCGGCAGCTGATAGTGCACGATGTAGCGGATGTCCTGCCGGTCGATGCCCATGCCGAAAGCGTTGGTCGCGACCATGGTGCGCGCCGCGCCGCTCATGAAGGCATCCTGGCGCTCGGCGCGCTCGCGGCCGCCGAGGCGGCCGTGGTAGAGCTGCGCCTCCTCGCCCTGCTTGGCAAGCCAGCCGTGCACCTCCTTGGCCGCCCTCACGGTGGCGCAGTACACGATCCCGGCGCCGCCGGAGCGGACGACCTCGAGCAGCGCCTGTTTCTTCTCGGCCTCATTGGTGGTCTGCAGCACTTCGAAATACAGGTTCGGGCGGTACACGCCTGCGTTGAGGACGCGCATGCGCGGGCGTCCGAGCTGGCGCGCGATGTCCTCGATCACGTCGGGGGTCGCAGTCGCGGTGAGCGCGAGGAGCGTCGGGTTGCCGAGCGCACGCAGCGCAGCGCCGAGCTCGCGGTAGGCGGGACGAAAGTCCTGGCCCCACTGCGTGATGCAATGGGCTTCGTCGATGACGAACAGATCGATCGGGTTGTGCTTCAGCTTTTCCACGAACTCCGGGTTGGCAAGCTGCTCGGGCGTCGTGAAGATGAAGTCCGCCTCGCGGCCGCGGATGCGGCGCATGGACTCGCGGCGCTCGCGCGCGCTCAGCGCGCTGTTCACCGGGGCCGCGTCGACGCCGCGCTCCTCGAGCTTGTCGGACTGGTCCTTCATCAGCGAGATGAGCGGCGACACCACGATCGTGGTCCCGCGCCTATGCAGCGTCGGCAGCTGGTAGCACAGCGACTTGCCGGCGCCGGAGGGCATGATCGCGAGCGTGTCGCGTCCGGCGAGCACGCTCTCGATCACTTCGCGCTGTCCCGGCCGCAGGCCGCGCAGGCCGAAGCGGCGGCGCAGCAGGTTTTCGAGGATTTTCACTACTTCGCCAGTACCCGCATCGCCCGCTCGAGGCCCGCGAGCGTGGTGGGATACATGCGGCCTTCCATCAGCTCCTTGACGATCGCGATCGACTGCCGGTAGGACCAGATCTCCTCGGGCTCGGGATTCAGCCAGACGCACTTGGCGTACACGTCGTTGACGCGCCTGATCCACGC
>VBCJ01000292.1 GCA_005884335.1 Betaproteobacteria bacterium
CGAGCAAACCCGCGAACCACTTGCCGTTCATGCCGCCGAGGAACAGCATCCCCGTGGCGATCGCCGTGATCACCACGAAAGCGCCGAAGTCGGGCTCTCGCAGCAAGAGCCAGCCGACCACCAGCATCACCGCAAACATCGGGAGAAGGCCCCGCTTGAAGCTGTGCATCAGGGCGAGCTTGCGCACCGTGTAGTCGGCCGCGTAGAGAACGACGAATAGCTTCATGAATTCGGAGGGCTGCAGCTTTACAAGCCCGAGCGAGAGCCAGCGCCGCGCGCCATTGACTTCTCGGCCCAGTCCCGGAGCGAGCAGCAGGGCGAGCAGCGCGATACCGAGCACGAAAAGCCACGGCGCGGCCTGCTGCCAGAGACGCACGGGCACCTGAAAAGCGAGCATCCCCACGAACATGCTCGCGGCGAGAAACAGAGCGTGTCGCTGGAGGAAGTACGCGGAACTTCCTCCGGTGAACTTGCTCGCCTCGGCCATCGCGATCGAAGAGGAATACACCATCACCATGCCGAACGTGAGCAGGAGGAGCGCCGCCCACAGCACGCCGCTGTCGTATTCGGCAAGCGGCGCTCGACCCGGGCTAATGCTTCGGAGCATCGATGACTCTTTCCACCGCCAGGCGAAACACTTCTCCCCGATGCCTGTAGTCACGGAACATGTCGAAGCTCGCACAGGCGGGCGAAAGCAGCACTGCATCGCCCGGGCGCGCCGCTTGCGCGGCCAGCGCCACCGCCTGGTCCATGGATGCGGCGCGTCGGATCGGGACGCCTGCGCCCGCGACCGCCGCTTCGATCAAGGGCGCGTCGCGGCCGATCAGCACCAGTCCGCGCACCGAGCGCTTCACGGCGCTTCTCAGCGGGGAAAAGTCCTGGCCCTTGCCGTCGCCTCCGGCGATGAGAACCAGCTTCGTGTCGCCCTGCGCGAGCCCGGCGAGCGCAGCAACCGTCGAGCCGACGTTGGTGCCTTTGGAATCGTCGTACCAGCGCACCCCATCCGCTTCCCCGACCAGCTCGACGCGATGCGGCAGCCCTGCACCTTGCGCGAGCCACGGTTCGCCGCCGCGCTCGAGCAGACCCCAGTCCTCCGCGCGCCGTGGGGCGTCGAGGCCGAAGGTGCTCGTCTTCCGGCCGGGCAGCGCCATTGCGAGGCTGCGCGGGTCATCCCGGTTGAGCACCTGGATGCCGTCGCCCGAAAAGACCCGCGCCTTGGCGCGGGCGTAGTCGTCGATGCCGCGGTAACGGTCAAGATGGTCTTCGGTGATGTTGAGGACCGCGGCGGCGTCTGCCGCAAGCGAGGTGGTCGTCTCGAGCTGGAAGCTGGAGAGCTCCAGCACCCACAGGCCCGCGTTGCGTTCTGCGTCCTCGCGGCGCATGAGTGCGTCCAGCACCGCCGGCCCGATGTTTCCTGCGACCTCGCAGTCGACCCCCGCGGCTCTCGCCATCGCGCCGGCGAGCGAGGTCACGGTGCTCTTGCCGTTGGTGCCCGTCACCGCGATGATCCGCGGGTGACGCTCTGCGAGCGCCTGCGCGAACAGCTCGACGTCACCCACGACCTCCGTGCCCGAATCGAGCACGCGCCGCACGGTAGGCTCTGCGAGCGGCACACCCGGGCTGACGGCGACGAGGTCGATGTCCGCGAACGTTTCGTCCCGGAAGGGGCCGCAATTCGCCGGAACAGACGGTAGCGAGCGCTTGAGCTCCGCGAGTCGCGGCGGCGCCGTGCGCGTATCGGCGACTCGTACCGACGCGCCCCGTCGTGCGAGCCATTTCGCCATCGATAAACCCGTATCACCCAGACCGAGCACCAGCACCTTTCTGCCCGCGAAATTCACCGCAGCTTCAAAGTAGACAGACCGAACAGGACCAGCATCATGGTGATGATCCAGAACCGCACGACGACCTGCGACTCCTTCCACCCAGAGAGCTCGTAGTGGTGATGAAGCGGCGCCATTCGGAAAATGCGTTTGCCGCCGCTCCACTTGAAATAGAGCACCTGGAGCATCACCGAAACCGTTTCGGCGACGAACACGCCGCCCATGATGAAAAGCACGATCTCCTGCCGGACGATCACGGCGACCGTGCCGAGCGCGGCGCCCAGGGAAAGCGCGCCCACATCGCCCATGAAGACGTCGGCCGGGTAGGCGTTGAACCAGAGAAAACCCAGTCCTGCGCCGACGAGCGCGCCGCAAAACACCGTGAGCTCCGCGGCGCCTGGGATGTAAGGAAAGAGCAGGTATCGGGAGTAGTCCACGCGCCCAGTGACCATCGCGAACACGCCGAGTCCGCCCGCGACCATTACCGCCGGCATGATGGCGAGCCCGTCCAGCCCATCGGTCAGGTTGACCGCGTTCGATGTGCCGACGATCACGAGATAGCTGAGCGTGATGAATCCGAACACGCCGAGCGGGTAGGCGACGTTCTTGAAGAACGGCACGATCAGGTCGGCCTTCGCCGGCAGATCCATGGAAAATCCGCTCCCCACCCACGCCATGAAGAGATCGAGGACCTTGGCGGTGCTCGGGGCCGATACGGCGAAGGCGAGATACACCGCCGCGACGAGGCCGATCAGCGATTGCCAGAAAAATTTCGCTTTCGGCGAAAGGCCTTTCGGATTGTTCTTCACGACCTTGCGGTAGTCGTCGACCCAGCCGATCGCGCCGAAGCCGAATGTGACCACGAGAACGACCCAGACGAAGCGGTTGGAGAGATCTCCCCACAAGAGCGTGGTGATCAGGATGGAGAGCAGCACCAGCGCCCCACCCATGGTCGGCGTGCCCGCCTTGGTGAGGTGGGATTGGGGACCGTCGTCGCGCACCGCCTGGCCGATCTTGTAGGTGGTGAGCTTGCGAATCACCAGCGGCCCGGCGAGCAGCGAGATCGCGAGCGCGGTGAGCGTGGCGAGCACCGCGCGCAGCGTGATGTACTGGAACACGTTGAACGCGCGCACGTCCTGGGCGAGCCACTGGGTCAGAGCCAGGAGCATCTAGTGCCCTCCCGCCGACGATGGCTCGCCGGCCAGGGCCTGAACGACGCGCTCCATGCGCATGAAACGCGAGCCTTTCACAAGCATCGTGGTCTGCGGCCGCAGTTCCCCTTGAGCCGCGGTGATCAAGTCCTCCACGGTGGCGAAGTGTCGGGCCCCTTCTCCAAAGGCCGCGACGCAGGCACGAGACAGCGCTCCCGCGGCATACAGACGGTCTATCCCGCGCTCGCGCGCGTAACGGCCGATCTCCTGATGGAATTCCACTCCGCGCTCGCCCACCTCCGCCATGTCACCGAGCAGGAGGACCTTCGCGCCGCCTTCCGCGGCAAGCACGTCGATCGCGGCACGCACTGAATCCGGATTGGCGTTGTAGCTGTCGTCGATGAGTCTCCCCCCCGAGCGAGCGGTCCGGCGCTGCATGCGTCCGCCGACCGGACGGAACGCCGCGAGGCCCCGTGCCACCGCTTCGAGGCTTGCACCGGCCGCCAGGGCGCATGCGGCAGCGGCGAAGGCGTTCAGCACGCTGTGCCGGCCGTCGACATGGAGCTCGACCTTGGTCGCGCCCTCCGGGGCGCGCAGTTCTATCTCGCTTCCGAAATGAGTGAAGCGGTGGCGGCCGCCCACTTGCGCGGGTTTATCGAGTCCGAAGTCCCGAACACGCCTGCCCGCGAGAAGCTCACGCCAATAACCGGAGAATTCGTCGTCCGCATTGATCACGCCCGTGCCCCCCGGCTTCATCGCTGCGAACACCGCGCCGTGCTCACGGGCGACCTCTGCGACGCCCTTCATGAACTCCTGGTGTTCGCGCTGGGCGTTGTTGATGAGCGCGACCGTCGGAGAGGCGATGGCGGCGAGGGTTGCGGTTTCCCCCGGGTGATTGACCCCGAGCTCGACGACCGCTGCGCGGTGGTTCCTGCGCAGTTTCAGCAATGTCAGCGGCAGGCCGATGTCGTTGTTCAGGTTGCCCTCGGTCGCAAGCGCGTGCGTCTCGCCGAAATGCTCGCGCAGGATTGCCGCGATCATCTCCTTGACCGTGGTCTTGCCGTTGGAGCCGGTGACGGCAACGAGCGGAATGTCGAAACGCCCACGCCAATATGCCGCGAGCCGCCCGAGCGCAAAACGCGAGTTTTCGACGACGAGAAACGGAAGGTCCCCCTCGGAAGCATCGGGTTCCTCGACGATTGCCGCGGCGGCTCCCCGTTCCTTTGCCGCCCCGATGAAACGGCTCCCGTCGAATCGCTCGCCGCGCAGAGCGATGAACAGCGCGCCCCGCTCGAGCGAGCGGCTGTCGGTCGACACGGAATCGAAGTGGACGTCCTCACCCATGAGGCGCGCCCCGATTGCGGTCGCGGCCTCGCGCAGGCTCATCATCGGCCCCATCGCGCGAGCGCTTCTTCGGCTTCGAGCGCATCGGAGAAAGGCAGGCGGCGGCCGTCGATCTCCTGGTAGGTTTCGTGGCCTTTTCCGGCGATGAGCACGACGTCATCGGCGCTCGCCGAGGCGATGGTGCGCGCGATCGCCGTTCGCCGATCCTCCACGGCTTCGTGCGCAACCGGGATGGCCGCGGTGATTTCGGCGATGATGGAGGCAGGATTCTCGCCGCGCGGATTGTCGCTCGTCACCGTGATCGCGTCGGCGTGCCGCGATGCGACCGCTCCCATCAGCGGCCGCTTGCCGCGGTCGCGCTCGCCTCCGCAGCCGAATACGGCCACCAGGCGTCCGCCGCTCGCCCGGGCAACGTCCTTCAGCGCGACCAGGGTCTTTTCGAGCGCGTCAGGCGTGTGGGCATAATCGACTATTACGAGAGGCTTGCCGCCTCCGCCCAGGCGCTGCATGCGTCCCGCGACCGGTTGCAGGTCTGCGAGCGCCGCAGTGGCGCATTCGAAGGGCACCCCGGAGACGAGCATCGTCGTGAGGACCCCCAGCAGGTTGGACACGTTGAAGCGCCCAAGCAGGTTGCTTTCGATGCGCGCCTCGCCCCAGGAACTCTTGACATCGAATGCGATCCCCTTCGGCGACACTTCGATCGCGTGCGCCTCGGCGTAGCACTCGAGTCGCGCCCGGGCGGCGACTCCCGCGAAACAACTGTAGCCGGCGCGGTTGAGGCCGCGCCCGGCGAGCATTCGGGCGAGCCGCGCTCCCTGCACGTCGTCCAGATTGAGAACGGCGTGCTTCAGCTCCGGCGCTTCGAACAGGCGCTGCTTCGCGCGCGCATAGTTCTCCATGTCGCCGTGATAGTCGAGGTGGTCGCGCGAGAGATTGGTGAACAGAGCCGCCCCGAAAGCGACGCCGTTGACGCGCCCCTGCTCCAGGCCGATCGAGGTGACTTCCATCGCCACACCCTGCGCCCCCGCGGCCAGCAGTTGGGCAAGCGAACGGTGCAGCGCGACTGCATCCGGCGTGGTGTTGAGTCCGGCATCGAATTTTCCAGGTTCCCTGCTTCCCGCCAGGGCCGGGAAGCCCGTGCCCAGAGTGCCGATCACTGCGGTTCGGGCGCCGCACGCTCCGCACGCCTGGGCAATCCAGTGGCTGCACGAGGTCTTGCCGTTGGTCCCCGTCACGCCCATCGTCCACAGTTTCTCCGAGGGACGCCCGTAGACTTCGTGCGCAAGAAGACCGGCGAGCCCGCGCAGATTCCCGACCCCGATGTTGGGCACGCGCCAAGCGCTGTTCCATTCGAAGCCTTCGCTTTCCCACAGAACGGCGGTGGCGCCGCGCTCGAGCGCGCTCGGAATGAAGTCGCGCCCGTCGTGGCGCGCGCCCGGGTAAGCGAGAAACACTTCCCCCGCGGCCAGTGTCCGGCTGTCCACGGCAAGGCCCGTCATGCGCGTCCCTTGCGCGGCGAGTCGCTGCTGGATGTGCTCGACTTGATCTCGCACACTTAAACGCTTTCCTTCACTTCCTCTCCTTCGGGGGGCAGCTCGATCGGCCGCATCGGCCCGTCGGGCGGGACGTCGAGCACCCGCAGCGCCCCCGCCATCACCTGCGCAAATACCGGCGCTGCCACGGTCCCGCCGTAGTACCGACCCGCCGAGGGCTCGTCGATCATTACCGCGATCACGAGACGAGGGTGCGAGGCGGGCGCGAAGCCGACGAACGAGGCGACGTACTTGTCGGCGGCATAGTTGCCGTTTTCCTGCTTGTGGGCGGTGCCCGTCTTTCCGGCGACGCGATAGCCCATGATCTGCGCGCGAGGCGCCGTGCCGCTCCGGTTGACCGCCATCTCGAGCATCGCGCGAACTGCGGCGGCGGTCCTAACAGCCATTACGCGCCGCGCAGCGGGAGGGATGTCAACGTGGAGCATGGAGAGCGGAACCAGCTCCCCGTCGCGCGCGAACACGCTGTAAGCGCGCGCGAGCTGCACGAGCGAGACCGATATGCCATGCCCGTAGGACATCGTCGCCTGCTCGATCGGTCGCCAGCTCCGGTACGGCCGGAGCTTTCCGGCAGCCTCTCCGGGAAAACCGAGGCCGGGCGCGGTGCCGAAGCCCACGTCGCGGAACATTTCCCACATCGACTCGGCAGAAAGGGCGAGCGCAATCTTCGCGGCGCCGACGTTGGAGGACTTCTGGATGACCTGCGCCACCGTGAGCGAGCGCTCGAAATGCGCGTCGTGGATGGTGGCCGCGCCTATGCTCAAGCTTCCAGGCGCGATCTGGATCACAGAATCCGGCCTCACCCGCCCCCCTTCCAGAGCGAGCGCGACGGTAAAGGGTTTGAGCGTCGAACCGGGTTCGAAAGTATCGGTCAAGGTGCGGTTCCGGAGCTGCGCGCCCGCGAGCTTGTTGCGATTGTTCGGGTTGTAAGTCGGAAAATTCGCCAGTGCGAGCAGCTCGCCCGTGTCGACATCGAGCACGACAACACCGCCCGCTTTCGCCCGGTGCTGAGCGACCGCGGCTTTCAACTGGCTGTAAGCGAGGTTCTGGATGCGAACATCCAAAGCAAGGGCGAGGTCGTGCCCGTCCTGCGCGGCCTTGATCGACTCGACGTCCTCGACCGTCTGGCCGAGCCGGTCCTTGATCACCCGGCGGCTGCCGGGCTTGCCGGCGAGCCCGTCCTGAAACGCGAGTTCGACGCCCTCCTGGCCGATGTCGTCCGCGCCGGTGAAGCCGAGCACCTGCGCAGTGACTTCGCCGCTCGGGTAATAGCGCCGGTACTCGCGGTTCTCGAATAGTCCGGGGATGTGCAGGCCCGCAATGCGTTCGGCCACTTCCGGCGGGATCTGCCGTTTGAGGAAAACGAAGTCCCGGCCTGTGTCGGCGAGGCGCCTTTCGATTTCCCTCGGCGACATCTCGAGCAATGCCCCCAGACGCGCAAGCTGCCGTTCGCTTGGATGCACTTCGCCGGGAATCGCCCAGATCGATTTCACTGGAGTGCTGATGGCGAGTGCCTCGCCGTTGCGGTCGAGGATGCGGCCGCGATTTGCCGGAATTTCGATAACCCGGCTGTAGCGCGACTCGCCTTTCGCCTGCAGAAAGTCGTTGTTCAGGCCCTGCAGGTAGACGGCGCGGCCGAGCAGCAGGGCAAAACACGCCATGAAAACGTAGAGCAGGAGTCTCGAGCGCCAAGTGGGCAGAGTGAGCGCGAGAACCGGACTGGCGGCGAAATTCATTTCGCCGTCTCCTGCGGTCGTACGATCTGGAGGCGTTTCGCGTCGGGGACACGCATGTGCAGCTGGCGGCTGGCGATGCGTTCGACGCGTGCGTGCACCGCCCACGTGCTTGCTTCGAGCTGCAGCTGACCGTATTCGACTCCGAGCTGACGTGAACGTTCCTGCTCCTGCTCGAGTTCGCCAAAAAGCGTGCGGGCACGGTGCTGCGAGGTCACCAAGCCCAGGGCGCACGCGGTCAGCACAACTACGAGGAGCAAGTTCAAACGGGTCATCGCGGGCTCGAGGGAAGTTTCTCGGCGACGCGCAGCACCGCGCTCCTCGCGCGGGGATTAGCCTTGACTTCGTCGGCGCCGGGCCTTGCCGGTCGACCGACGATGCGCAGCTTCGGGGGCGGCAGCTCCCGGGCTCTTACCGGCAGACGCTCGGGCAGGGCCGGCCGAGCGGCGCCGCGCATGAAGTTCTTTACGATGCGGTCCTCGAGTGAATGGAAGCTGATCACGGCGAGGCGTCCATGGGAATTGAGCGCAGCGAGCGCTTGCGGCAGCGCTAGCGACAATTCCTCAAGCTCCTGATTGACGTGAATCCGTAGAGCTTGAAACGTCCGCGTCGCCGGATCCTGCCCCGGTTCACGCGTCCGGGCGGACGCAGCCACGAGAGCGGCAAGTTCCCCGGTCCGCCGGATAGGCCCTCTTCGCCTAGCAGCAACAATCGCCTTTGCAATCTGTTTAGCAAACCGTTCTTCGCCATAGCCGCTGAGCACCTCCCTGATCTCGGCCTCGTCCGCCTGTTCGATCCACTCGAACGCGCTTGGGCCCTGCGTCGGGTCCATGCGCATGTCGAGCGGTCCGTCAGACCGGAAGCTGAAGCCGCGCCGCGGGTCGTCGAGCTGGGGCGAGGACATGCCCAGATCGAACAGCACCCCATCGACACCGCCCGCCCGCAGCGCGTCGAGCGTCGCCTGCAATTCGCTGAAGCGCGCATGGACCGACATAAAGCGCGGGTCGCGTATCTCACTCGCGGCCGCGATCGCTTCCGGATCCCGGTCCATCCCGATCAGCCGGCCTCGGGGCCCCAGCCGCTCCAGAATCAGCCGGCTGTGGCCGCCTCTGCCGAAAGTCGCGTCCACGAACGTGCCGTCGTGCCTTGATTCGATCGCGAGCGCATCGACTGCCGGGCGGAGGAGAACGGGAAGGTGCGCATCGGCGCTCACAGCGAGAAGTTTTCGGTGCCAGGTGGCGGGTTAGTGCCCACTTGCATGAGACCCCGCGCAAGACGCTCGTCCCACGCTGCAATGTCCCAGATCTCGAGGTGGCTCCCCTGCCCCACCAGCATCACGTCTTTTTTCAACCCGGCGAATTTGCGCAACGCGGGCGACACGAGGATGCGCCCTTGAGCGTCAAGCTCCAGTTCTTCGGCGAAGCCGACCAGCAGCCGTTGCCACCAGCGCGCTTGCTCGTTGAAGCTGGAAAGCGCCTGAACTTTGGCGCCGATCGGTTCCCAAGCGACGTGTGGATAAAGAAGCAGACAGCTATCGGGGTGAGCGGTGAGAACCACCGCGCGCCCTCCCGATAACAAGGCGTCCCGGTACCGGGTCGGCACGGCAAGCCTTCCCTTGGCGTCGAGACTTAGCTCTGTCGCCCCTTGAAACAACGGTCCCCCTTCGAGTGGCGAAATGGAGCGCCACAGTTCCCCACTAAAATCTACTTCCTACCACTCTAGAGGAAACAGAGAAGGCGGTCAAGCCTGAAATCGATGAAATTTTTAGCTACAACAGGGACTTAAGCTGGCTTTTCTAGAAACTGCATGACATAAAATAAAAGCATACAAATTAATATGTTATCGTGTAAAGTGAATGTAATACATTAATGAATCAAAGGGTTCCGATGAAAAAGCTGGAAGCTGCCCTGCAAAGGGCGGACCCACTTCGGCCGGCGATTTCTAGTGCAGGTGCTTTTTTCCGGAAACACCGCCGGAACGGACCTGAGTCCGATCCTGCGGCGCGTCGGAGGCACGGCGGGCGAACATCTGATTGACCAGCGCGGTCACCTCGCCGATCTCGGCGTCGCCGAAATGACGCGCGAGGAGGGCCGAAAGATCGTCTATCATGCGCCGCCTTTGCATATCGCGGATCGACTCGGGCGTCGGGCCGACGAACACCCAGCTGTGCTCGTCCTGGCCGTCCTCTTGGTAGTAGCTCACCTCGACCGCCGCCGCCTCCTCGGAGTAGGGCGACAGCGATTCGAATGCCCCCTCGAGCGAATGCTGGAAATTGCGCCCGACGTACCCGGTCCAGCAGATGTCGAGCGAGCGCCGGCGCCTGTCGAACACGATGCCGGGCTCGTCCTGATGGGCGCTGCGCGCGTCGGCGAGGCCATCCACGTCGACGTAGTCGAACCAGTGTCTGAGCGCGAGTTCGATATCCGTCTGGCTGACGCCGCTCTTCAACAACACCGTGCCGTGAACGTGAACTTCAGTATGCATTGCTTGCCCCCGAAACACCGATGCTAGTCCGAGAAAGCCGGGACTTCAACCCTTTCCGGTCATAGTCTGGACGGGGGAATGGGATAATACCGCCTCCGCTATGTCCAAGGACCCGAAATGAGCGCATCGAGCGACACCGTAAACATGGCGCTTTTCTGCGACTTCGAGAATGTCGCGCTCGGCGTGCGCGACGCAAAATATGCCAAGTTCGACATCAACAAGGTCCTCGAACGCCTGCTCCTGAAGGGGAGCATCGTGCTGAAGAAGGCCTATTGCGATTGGGAACGATACAAGGAGTTCAAATCCGACATGCACGAAGCATCGTTCGAGCTCATCGAAATCCCGCATGTGCGCATGTCGGGAAAGAATTCGGCCGACATCCGCATGGTGGTGGATGCGCTGGACCTCTGCTACACCAAGTCGCACGTCGACACTTTTGTCATCATCAGCGGCGATTCCGATTTCTCGCCGCTCGTCTCGAAACTACGCGAAAACGACAAGACCGTGATCGGGGTGGGAGTGAAGAACTCCAGCTCCGATCTGCTCGTGGCGAACTGCGACGAGTTCATCTTCTACGACGACCTCGTTCGGGAAAAACCAGGGCATCGGCAGCCGAAGAAGAAGCCTCAGGCCAAGCCCGCTGCAAGCGGGGAAGGCGCTCCGAAAGACGGCGAGGACAAGACCGAGAAGGCGCTGGAGATGGTGATGCAGACCGTCGAGGCGCTCATCGACGAGCGCGGCGCCGAGGAGAAGATCTGGGCATCGATGGTGAAGCAGGCGCTGAAGCGCCGCAACCCCGGCTTCAACGAGTCTTACTACGGTTTCTCGTCTTTTTCAAAGCTGCTCGACGAAGCCGAGTCGCGCAAGATGCTGCAGCTCGAGCGCGACGAAAAATCGGGCGGCTACATCGTCAGGAGCGTCGCGCATTAGGAAGTTCATACCCGTTCGATGACCAGAGCGATCCCCTGCCCTACGCCGATGCACATGGTGCACAGCGCATAGCGGCTCCTGGTCGCGTGTAATTGGTACATCGCCGTGGTAACGAGGCGCGCGCCGGATGCGCCGAGCGGATGGCCGATGGCGATCGCTCCACCGTTAGGATTGACGTGCGCGGCGTCGTCGGGAAGCCCGAGATCGCGCGTCACGGCGAGCGCTTGCGCGGCAAACGCCTCGTTAAGCTCGATCACGTCCATCTGCGCGAGCTTCAGCCCCGTCTTCTCCAGGACTTTGCGCGTGGCCGGCGCCGGACCCACGCCCATGATGCGCGGCGCGACGCCTGCCGTGGCCATGCCGAGGATGCGCGCTTTCGGAGTCAGTTTGTGCTTTCTTGCGGCGGCATCGGAAGCGAGAATCATCGCGCAGGCGCCGTCGTTCACGCCCGACGCGTTGCCCGGGGTGACCGTGCCTTCGGGCTTCACGACGCCCTTGAGCTTGGCGAGCGCCTCGAGCGTGGTGTCCGGCCGCGGGTGCTCGTCGCGATCCACGAGCGTCGCCGCTCCTTTCTTGCCCGGAACCGAAACAGGGATGATTTCGCCGCGATAGAACCCCTTGGATTGCGCGGCCGCCCAGCGCTGCTGGCTTCGCAGCGCAAACGCGTCCTGTTCGGCCCGCCCCACCTTGAATTCTTCGGCGACGTTTTCGGCAGTCTCCGGCATCGAATCGATGCCGTACTTCGATTTCATCAACGGGTTGACGAAACGCCAGCCGATGGTTGTGTCCTCGATTTTCGCGGCGCGCGAGAACGCGCTATCGGCCTTCGGAATCACGAACGGTGCTCGCGACATGCTTTCCACGCCGCCGGCGATCATGATCTGGGTTTCCCCGCACTTGATGGCGCGCGACGCCGTGCCCACGGCATCCAGGCTCGAGCCGCACAACCGGTTCACGGTGGCTCCCGGTACCGTCTCCGGCAATCCGGCGAGAAGCAACGCCATGCGCGCCACGTTGCGGTTGTCTTCCCCCGCCTGGTTGACGCATCCGTAGATCACGTCGTCGAGAGAGCCCCAGTCGACCGAAGGGTTGCGCTCAATGAGGGCCTTGATCGGAAGCGTCGCGAGGTCGTCGGTGCGGATCGAAGAGAGCGCGCCGCCGTAGCGCCCGAAGGGCGTGCGAACGGCGTCGCAGATGAAAACTTCGGTCATGCCTCGGAATCTATCAGACGAGGCCGGTCACGGGAATCGCCGCCCCATGAATTGCGCGCGCGGCGTCCGAGGCCAGAAACAGGATCACGTCGGCGAGCGCCTCCGGCGCCACCCAGCGCCGCGGATCGGCACCGGGCATGTCGGCGCGGTTCTGCGGCGTGTCGATAACGCTCGGCAGGACGCAGTTGACGTTGATTCCCTTGTCGCGCAATTCCGCCGACATGCTTTCGGTCAGCCGGATGACCGCGCTCTTCGAGGCGCTGTAGGCGCCCATGTTCGCCTTGCCGGCGAGACCCGCGACGGCTCCGATGTTGACGATTTTTCCGCGCCCTGCGGCGAGCATTTTCGGCACGACCGCCCGTGCGGTGTTGATCACCGATTTCGCGTTGAGATCGAGCATGAGCTCCCAGACGCTTTCAGGAGTCTCGTGCACCGGGTGCCCCATGCGGAAGCCTCCGGCGATATTGCACAGAACGTCGATCCCGGGGAACCGAACAGCCGCCACCGCCTGCGCCACCGACGCCGCGTCGAGCAGATCGGCGCGCACAAGGAGCTTGCGTTCATCGTCGCGCCCAAAGGCGGACCGCAAGACTTTGTCGTCGAGATCGACCAGGACCAGGGAGGCGCCCGCCGACGCGAAGGCCGCGGCGACGGCGCGGCCTAGATTGCCCGCCGCGCCCGTGATCAGACAGGTTTTGCCTTCGAATGTCACGGCGCAGGCGGCGGGCGGGAGCCCGCCGGGCTAGGCGACCTTCTTCGAGTCTGCCTGGCCGGACTTCGCCCAGTATTCGGACGAAGCCTTCGCCTCGGCAAGCGCCTTGGCGTCCTCGAACCCCGGCGCCATCGACGCCGAAGTCCCGGCAAGCACCTGGTGGTGGTCGATATTGAGCAACCTCAGCCAGCTCTGCTGCCCCATGGTGAGCGCGATGAAGCAGCCCAGCTCGACCAGCTCGGGCTCGCTGAAATGCCTGTGGAGCCGTTCCCAGAACGCATCATCGGTGTTCAGGTGCCAGGTGATCGCCTCGGCATACGCAAGCGCCGCCTTCTGCCGCTCGTCGTAATTGCCGGACTTCTCGAAGTTCAGCAGGTCCTTGACGTGGTCCTCCATGACGGCGCCGCTAGCGGCTGCTTTGATCGAGCGCTGATTGCCGCAGTATTCGCATTGGACGGAGCGCGATACGTAGAGCCGGCACAGCTCCTTGATGGCGTGATCACACACGCCGTTCTTGAAGATGTCGCGCCAGGAGTTGGCAAAGGCCCAGAAGCATTCGGGCACATGCGCGCGCACCGCGGAGCTCTCCGGCCTGGGCGTGCCTTCGCGCTGGCAGCGCTCCATTTCCTTGCGCATCTCCGCGTCCATCTTCTCCAGCGGAACGTAGCTGATTCTCTGCGTTGCCATGGCATGTCCTCGCCGGCCGCATTCGGCCGGTCTCTCAAATCCGGTGTATCGAAGTCTGCCTCTTCGGGGACGGGCTTGCAAGGTCGACGCGCCGAGGCATCACTGCGGCTTGATGCCTGCCGCCTTGATGACGCGCGCGTACTCGTCGATTTCGCTGCGCACGAAACGGGCGAACTCCTCGGGTGACATGTCCATCGCATCGTTGCCGAGGTTGGCTAGCCTTTCGCGCACGCCCGGATCGGCGAGCGCCTTGCGCGTGTCCACGGAGATCTTGGCGACGATATTCGCAGGCGTGCCGGCCGGCGCCCAGACGCCGAACCACAAGGGCGCATCCGCCCCCGTGACTCCCGCTTCGCCCGTGGTCGGAACTTCCGGCAGCTGGCTGTTGCGCTTCGCCGTGCTCACGGCGAGCGCCCGCACCCTGCCGCCCTTGAGGTGCGGTATCGCTGCCGAAATCGGTGCCCAATAGCAATCCACCGAACCGCTCAGCATCGCCTGAATCACCTCGGGCGTGCCCTTGAACGGGACCTGGGTAACGTTGATTTTCGCCGCGTCGACGAACTTCTCCGTGTTCAGATGCGTGCCGCTGCCGATCCCGGCATGGCCCCAGTTGATCGAGCCCGGCTTGGCCTTCGCCGCTTTCACGAGGTCCATTACGTTCTTGTAAGGCGACCCCGCGTTCACGACGAGGACATTCGGCTGCGAGGTGAGCGGCACGACGTCGACGAAATCCTTCGTCGTCTCGTACGGCAGCTTGGCGTAGATCGCGGGGTTCACCGAATGCGCATTGGAATTGATGAGCAGCGTGTAACCGTCCGGCGCGGCCTTCGCGACGACGTTCGAGCCGATCGATCCCCCGGCGCCGGAGCGGTTCTCGAGCACGGCCGGTTGACCCCAGATTTCGGAAACCCTTTGCATCACGATGCGTCCGACGATATCGGTTGAGCTGCCGGGCGTGAAGGAAATGATCACGTGGACCGGCTTGCTCGGGTAGCCCTGCGCCGACGCCTGGGACGCGGCTGCAGCCAGCGCTATTGCAGCGATGCCGATCATGTTTTTCATCTGAGAGTCCTCTGTGAGAGATTATTGCGACAGTCCGTCGCCGACCGCCTTGTCTTCCGGTGTCAGCTCGATCCCCGACGCCATCGCCTGCTGCAAGAGCAGGGTCGAGAAGTCCTCTTCGGTCATGCCGGCACCCATCATCGATTGGATCAGATCGCGGGTCATCGAGGCGAGCGGCATCGGCACTTCGAACCTCCGACCGGCTTCGAGCCCCAGGTCCATGTCCTTGCGCAGCAGATACGGCGTAAACGTGACGTGGAAGTCGAGATTGACGAAGGCCGGGGCCTTGTAGCGGGTGAAGGTCGAGCCCATCACGCTCTTGTTCAGGAAATCGAGGAAGGCGTGGCGCGGCACACCCGCCTTCTGCGCGAGCACCGTGATCTCCGCCATGCACTGTGTCACCACGCCCAGCATCACGTTGTGACAGATCTTGACGATGCGCGAGAGCTCGCCTTCGCCCACGTAGGACGACCCCTGTCCCATCATGTCCAGGTAAGGCGCCGCTGAGTCGTACGCGGCCTTGGGGCCCGAGACGACGAAAGTGAGCTTGCCCGCCTTGATCACCTTGGCGTTGCCCGAGACCGGCGCGGACAGCAACTCGACGCCGCGCGCGCCGAGAATCCTGCGAAGCTCGGCCGAGCCTTCGAGCGAGATCGAGGAGCACTCGACCACCATGCGCGGCGTGCCGCCTTTGCCCTGCGCCTTCGACAGCAAGCCTTTGGGTCCCGCGATCACTTCCTTGACGTCATCGTAGGTCGAGACCATGCAGAACACGATGTCGCAAGGCGCGAGTTCCGGGAGTGAATCGACGATCTTCGCGCCGTCCTTCGCGAGCGGCTCGGCTTTCGCGCGGGTGCGGTTCCATACGGTGAGGTCGCAGCGGCTCGTCGCCAGCCGCCGAGCCATCTCGAAGCCCATGCGGCCGGTACCGATCCAGCCGAGCTTCGCGGCTCTTGCGGCAGTCATTTCTGCTCTCCTCCGGAGTTCATTTCGGCGCGGTCTCGATCACCGCGAGCACCGTGCCCACCGGCACCGTCGTGCCCGGCTCGACCAGGATCGCCTTGAGCACGCCGCTCGCGATCGCGGGAATCTCGGTGGTCACCTTGTCGGTCTCGACTTCGAAGAGCGGCTCGTCGGCGCGCACCGCGTCGCCCACCTTCTTGTACCAGTTGGCCACGGTGCCTTCGGTCACCGTCTCGCCCAGCTGGGGCATGATCACGTCCATATCCTGCTCTCCTCAAAACCGGGGACAGACCACGTTTTTCCAAACGTCGTTCGCCTGTTTGGCCCGGCCGGGAAAAACATGGTCTGTCCCCTACGCCGCGCGGCGCGAATCCAGGCCGCGCCGGACTTCGGCGACGATGCGCGCGACCGTGGGCACGACCGCGTCCTCGAGCTGGTCGGCGGCGGGCAGCGGCACGTGCGGCGTGGTGATCCGCACGATGGGTCCCTTGAGCGCGCCGAAAATTTCCTCCTGGATGACCGAGGCGATTTCCGCGCCCCAGCCGCACAGCCGCGGATTCTCCTCGACCGTGAACACGCGTCCGGTGCGCGCCGATTCTGCGAGCAGCGTTTGCGCGTCGAGCGGCACGAGCGAGCGCACATCGATCACGGTCGCGGAAATTCCGTGCTCCGCGGCAAGCGCCTCCGCCGCCTTGAGCGCCCTTGGAACCATGGCGGCGAGCGCGATGAGGGTCGCATCGGCGCCCGTGCGCAGCACCTTGGCTTTTCCGAGCAGCTCGACATGCTCGCCCTCGGGCACTTCGCCCTTGTTTGCGAGGAGGCTCTTGTGCTCGAAGAACACGACCGGATCGGGATCGCGTATTGCGGCGGCGAGCAGCCCCTTTGCGTCGGCCGGCGTGGAAGGCGCCACGACTTTCAGTCCCGGCACCGCCATCGCCCAGTTCTCGACGCTCTGGGAGTGCTGCGCGCCAAAGCGCGAGCCCGCTCCGTTCGCCGTGCGGATCACGAGCGGAATCGTGATCTGCCCGTCGCTCATGTAGCGCGTCTTGGCGATTTCGTTCGCGACATAATCCCAGCAGCAGGCGAGAAAGTCCGAGAACATGATCTCGGCGACAGGCCTGAGGCCCGTCATCGCCGCGCCCATCGCCGCGCCGAGGATGGCGAGCTCCGAAATCGGCGTGTCCTTTACCCGCCGCGGCCCGAACTCCTCCAACAGTCCGACCGTGGTCTTGAACACGCCGCCGGCGGCGGCGGTGTCTTCGCCGAAGAGCACGACGCGCTCGTCGCGCCTCATTTCCTGCGCGATCCCTGCGGCGACCGCGTCCCGGTAGCTCAGTTGCGCCATGCGTTGCCTCCGTCGGCCCATACGTCGGTCATCGCCGACTCGACCGCAGGCGTGGGCGAGGCCTTCGCGGCTTCGGTCGCCCGATCGAGCTTCGCCATCGCCTCGGACTCGATTTGCGCGAGCTTCGCTTCCGGGATGCCCATGGCCAGCAGCCGGGTGCGATAGAGCGTCACCGGATCGCGCTTGAGCCACTCCTCGAGTTCCTCTTTCGGGCGGTATTTCGCCGGGTCGGCGCGCGAATGCCCGCTGTGGCGGTAGGTGAGACATTCGATGAGCGAAGGCCCGCCGCCCGAGCGCGCCTTGACGAACGCGTCGCGCGCGGCACTGTATACGACATCGGCGTCGTTGCCGTCGATCACCTGCCGCTCCAGGCCGTAGCTTGCGGCGCGGTCGGCGGCGGGGTGCTTGACCGCGGTGACGCTCGAGATCGGCGTGTACTCCATGTACATGTTGTTTTCACAGACGAAGAGGACCGGCAGCTTCCACACCGCCGCGAGATTGAGCGCCTCGTGGAAAGCGCCGATGTTGGTGGCGCCGTCGCCGAAGAACGCGCAGGCAACCTGCTTCGTCCCGCGGTATTGCGCCGACCAGGCGGCGCCTGCTGCGATCGGCAGGTGCGCGCCGACGATGGCGTACGAGCCCATCACGCCGTGCTCCACGCTCGTCAGGTGCATCGAGCCGCCTTTGCCTTTCATGAGCCCGCACTGCCGGCCCATCAGTTCGCCCAGCACCGAGAGCATCGGGACGCCGCGCGCGAGCGTGTGGTGATGGCCGCGATAGGTGCAGAAGCTATAGTCGTCCTTGTTCATCGCCGCGGCGAATCCAGCCGCGACCGCCTCCTGGCCGAGCGCGAGGTGGCTCGTGCCCTTCACCAGGTTCTGCAGGAACAGGTCGTAGGCGCGCTTTTCGCAATAGCGGATTTCGACTTGCAGCTGGTACAGCCTCAACCGCGTGGCTTCCGGTGTCGCCTCGCCTCGTTGCGCGGGATGGGCCTTTTGAGTAACGCTCATCTTCGGAATTGCCTCCATGAAAACCGGGGACAGACCACGTTTTTCCTGAACTGATTTGTCTGTTTCATTGGCGTAGGAAAAAACGTGGTCTGTCCCCTAATAGGGGTTTGCGATCGGCAGCTCTTCAGCGGGATAGAGGGAGATGATCTTCGCGCCCTCGGGCGTGAGGATCACCTCCTCCTCGATGCGCGCGGCCGAGATACCGTCGGTCGCGGGGCAGTAGGTCTCCACGGCGAACACCATGCCTGCTTTCAGCTCGATCGGCTCCTTGAACGAAGTGAGCCGCGAGATCAGCGGCCGCTCGTGCAGGCCGAGCCCCAGCCCGTGGCAGAAGTTCAGGCCGAACGCTTCCATCTCGCTCGCAAACCCGATTTCCTTCGCCTCCGGGAAGGCGCGGGCGATCTTGTCGCTCGACATTCCGGGCTTCAAGAGCTCGATCGCCTTGTCTATCCACTCGCGCGCTTTTCTGTACGCGGTGCGCTGCGGCGCAGTCGCGCGCCCGACGTTGAAGGTGCGGTAATAGCAGGTGCGGTAGCCCATGAACGACTGGATGACATCGAAGAAGGCCTGGTCGCCCGGGCGGATGAGCCGGTCGGTGAAGTTGTGCGGATGCGGCGAGCAGCGCTCGCCCGAAATCGAGTTGATCGCCTCGACGCAGTCCGAGCCCATCTCGTAGAGCCTCGCGGTCGCGAGCGCCACGATCTGCGATTCTTTCACGCCGGGCTTGAGCGCCTCGGCGATGTCCTGGTAGACGCCGTCTACCATCGCGGAGGCCATGTTGAGGAGCGTCAGCTCGTCGATGTTCTTCACCTCGCGCGCCTGGAGCATCACCTGCTGTCCATCGCGGATTTCGATCCCGAGTTTCTGCAATTCGAAGAGCATCGGCGGCTCGACCACGTCCAGGCCGAGCGGCATGTCGCCCACGCCTTCGGCGTCGAGGATCGCCTTGATCTCCTTCGCCGCGTCGCGGAACAGCGTGACGTCGCTACCGACCGCCCCGCGCAGCCCAAGCAGGCCGGCTTTGCAGTGATCGACGTGCAGCCACGGCGCGTAGAGCCGGTGGTGCTTGGCCGCGCTGCCGAAATCCCAGATGTACGGGTCGCCCGTGCCCGTAAGCAGCGAGTAGCGCGTGAGCTTGTCGCGCGCCCATTCGCCGATCACGGTGCTGGTGGTGTAGCGGATGTTGTGCTGGTCGAACGAAAGCAGTGCGCCGAGGCCCGAAGCCGCGAGCGCGGCGCGTACGCGCGCGAGGCGGTAGTCGTGCAGCCGCCTGAAGTTGATGCGCTCCTCGAAATCGACCTGCGTGTGACCCGGCGCGTGCAGCGGCCGCTTCCAGTCGTGGTGCGGATCGATGTCGTCCGGCCGGATGATTTTCGGCTCCGCGGTTTTTTTCGGCTTGGCCATCGACTTTTTCCCTGGACGACTTTTTACAGAACGCGAAGTATGCCACGCGGCCGCGAAGGGGTCCGCTCTAATTGGCTTTTATACCCGCCGTCTTGATCAGTCTGGCGTTCGACTCGAACTCCTGCTTGATCATCGCCTCGAAATCGGGCAGCGACATACTCAGCGGATCCACGCCCAGCTTGAGAAACCTTTCGCGCACCTCGGGTGAGTTCACTGCGGCATTGAATTCCTTGTTCAGGCGCAGGACGATGTCGCGCGGCGTTCTTGCCGCGACCAGGGCGCCGATCCAGAAGTTATAGTCGGAGTTCGGATACCCTGCCTCGACAGTGGTGGGCACGTCGGGAAACAGCGCGCTCCTCTTGGGCGAACCCATTGCAAGGGCGCGCAGCTTGCCTTCCTTGACTTGCGGCCCCACCTGGAACGGAAGGGCGAAGTAGAAATCGGCTCGTCCGGTGAGCACTTCGGTGAGCGCGTCCGGCGCGCCTTTCATGGGTACCTGAAGCACTTCGATTCCCGCGGAGATGCGAAAGCGCTCGAGGTTCATGTGCGTGGAGCTGCCGATTCCGGCGGTCGTGGCGACGAGCGCCCCGGGCTTCGCCTTGGCCGCGGCGACCAGGTCCGCGACGGTCTTGTAGTCCTTGGCCGTCGAGACGACCAGCACCGTCGGAACCGTGCCTATGGTCGCCACCGGCGCAAGATCCCTCGGGTCGAGCGGTCCCGGGGAAAGGAGCGGCGCTACCGTGAACGCGGAGGTGTAGATACTGATCACATGTCCGTCCGGATCGGCCTTGGCGACATATGCAGCGCCGATCAGCCCGCCCACGCCGAGCTTGTTCTCGACGATCACCGCCTGGCCGAGGCTCGCCTGCAGCTTTTCGGCGACGATGCGCGCCGTCGTGTCCGAGGCGCTTCCCGGCGTAACGCCGGACACGAGGTGTATGGTCTTGCTGGGAAAAGTCTGAGCGGCGGCGATGCCCGAGAGGAGCATTGCCGCCGCGAGCAAGGTCCACCGGTTGCGTTTTGACATGGTCATTCTCTCCTCTGTTCGGCCGTCAGATCCTGGGCAGCCCGAGCTGCCCGGCAAGCCAGTCGGCTGTCCGGCTTCGATAGCGATAGGGGCGATTGTTGGCATTGTGCCCGCCGTTCTCGACGATGAGCAACTCTACCGGACCGGAGACGCTCTTCGCCAGCCGCTCCGCGTGCGAAGCCGGCACGAGCCGGTCCTGGCGCCCGGTCACTATGAAGATCGGACAGGCGATTTTCGCCGCCGCCTCGTTCATCGACAAGGTCGCGGCGTGGCGCAGCGCGTCGGCCTCGGTCGCACAGTGGCTGCGCACGCGGAACGCCTCGCGCGTCAGCGCCGGCAGCGCGCCCCAGATTTCCTTCCATTCGAACGGCCCGGAGAGCGCGATGCAGGCCCGGATGCGCCTCTCGTAGGCGGTCGCGCGCGGCGCGTAGTAGCCGCCGAGGCTCACGCCCCACATGGCGATCTTCGCCGCGTCGAGATCGGCGCGCTTTTCGATCCAGTCGCACACCGCGTGCGCGGCGCGCTCGTAGTCGCCGCAGATCGGGATCTCGTACTCCGCCTCGCCCTGCCCGGGCCCGTCGATCGCTAGGATCGCGATGCCGCGGGCGAGGAAAGGCTCCGCGTAGGCGTGCAGCTCCTCCTTGGTGGAATCCAGGCCCGGCGCCATGATGAGCACGGGCGACCGGGTGAAACGTTGAAGCGGATGCCGCAGGATTCCGTAGAGGGTCTTGCCCTCGAACGGTATTGCGACGCGCTCGCCCGTCGGGCGCATGAGCGGAAGCGCGTCCTTGTAGCATTCGACCGACTGCAGGTGCGCGTCGCGCATCTGCTTCTTGTCGTGCACGAAGACGAACTTCGCGAAGTGGTAGTACATCGCCGCGCGCACCAGGTGCTCGCCGGCCGTGAGCTTGTAGCCTTGGGCGAGCGCCTCGCGCCCGAGCGCCTTGTGGACCTTGGCGCGCTCGCACCAGGCGCGGCACCAGTCCTCCCAGCGCTCGATCCCGGCGGTGACCTCCTCGAAATCGGCGAGCAGCACGCCGTTCGACACGAACCGCGGCGCCCAGTGCAAGATCGCCGTCGCGACGCGCGGGTCGGAGGATTTGGTTTTCGTTTCGACTTCGGACATGAACGAGGCCTTCGGCTTAAGTGTCGATGCGGGCCGAGTGACGCTGCTTCGACTACTCGAGAACAGACAAAGGCGGCTTGCCCCCGCCCGGGACGGGTGTGCGGTCTACATTCAGAATCATCGAGACGAGCACGTAATAACCGTTGACGGCAATCAGGTCCACGACACCCTGTTCACCGAACCTGTCGACTGCGGCCTTGAAGGTGGCGTCGCTGACGGCGTGCCGGTTGTGCAGTTCGTGCGAGAAGTTGTAGATGATGGCTTCGTCCTCCTGCATGCCCGCGGGACGCCGGCCTTGCGCAAGGTCTTCCGCGACAGCCGGGTTCAAGCCCGCCTTCAGCGCGAGGCGGTGATGCGCATACCACTCGTACTGCGCGGTCCAGTGGCGCGCCGTCACCAGAATTGCGAGTTCATTCAGGCGCGCGGGCAGCGAGCTCCGAAATCGGATCTGCTCGCCCAACTGTCGAAGCCGCTCCGCAAGCGCCGGGCTGCGGAGGTACACATTGAACGGGCTGCCGATCGTGCCTGCGCCCGGTACGACGGCCGCACTGCCCGTAGCCGCGACCGGGCCGGCCATGACGGCATCAGCATACGCCCGCTGCGCCGGTGTCATCTCGCTGAAGGGCGTGAGTTTGAAGCGGCGCAGGTCCTCCTGCGCACATGCGCTTCCCGCCAGCCAGCCTAGCCCGGAAAACAGCAACCCAACCGTCCAGATCTTCATTCGGCGTTCTCCTTGGAGGTCCCTCGTCGGTCATCGATTCGTCCACCGCTGCGAACTCAAGCCGCAGCCCGAGCGCCCGAGGGAAGTACAGGAATTCCGGTCAGGCGGTGTAATTCTTCGAACGTGAGTCCCGGCAGGAGCTGGCTCGCCACCAGGCCGCGCGGCGTGATGTCGATCACCGCGAGGTCGGTGTAGATGCGCTTCACCACGCCGATACCGGTGAGCGGATAGGTGCAACGCTCGACGATCTTCGATTCGCCGGTCTTGGTAAGATGCTCCATCATCACCCAGACGTTTTTCGCACCGACCGCGAGGTCCATCGCTCCGCCCACGGCGGGGATCGCGTCGCCGCCGGTGGACCAATTGGCGAGGTCGCCGGAAACGGACACCTGGAACGCGCCGAGCACGGCGATGTCGAGGTGCCGCCCTCGCATCATCGCGAACGAATCGGTGTGGTGGAAATACGCGCCGCCGGTGAGCAAGGTGACGGGCTCTTTTCCCGCGTTGATCAGATCCATGTCCTCCAGCCCCGCCGCAGGCGCCGGCCCCATGCCGAGAATGCCGTTTTCGCTGTGCAGGAAAATCTCGCGGTCCTTCGGCAGATGGTTTCCGACCAGCGTCGGCATGCCGATTCCCAGATTGACGTACGCGCCTTCGGGGATGTCCCGCGCGATGCGCGCCGCGATCTGCTCGCGCGTGAGCTTGGCGTAGCTCACGCTGCCGCCTCCGCCGGGACCGCCGTGGTTTTCTTCCGCGGCACCTTCACGACGCGCGTGACGAAAATCCCTGGCGTGACGATGCATTCCGGGTCGAGCGCGCCGAGCTCGACGATTTCGTATACCTGTGCGATGGTGCACTTCGCCGCGCTCGCCATGGTCGGCCCGAAGTTGCGCGCGCTCTTGCGGTAGACGAGGTTGCCCCAGCGGTCGCCGCGCTCCGCCTTCACGAGCGCGACATCGCCGCGAATCGGGTGTTCGAGCACGTGACCCCGGCCGTCGATCATGCGTGTTTCCTTGCCCTTGGCGAGATCGGTGCCGTAGCCGGTGGGCGTGTAAAAGGCGCCGATGCCCGCGCCCGCGGCGCGCATGCGCTCGGAAAGCGTACCCTGCGGCACGAGCTCGAGCTCGACCTTTCCGGCACGGTAGAGCGCTTCGAACAGATACGAGTCGGCCGTGCGCGGATACGAGCAGACGATCTTGCGCACGCGACCGGCTTTCAGCAGGGCCGCGACGCCGAATTCTGCGTTGCCGGCGTTGTTGTTGACGATGGTGAGCTCGCGCGCGCCCTGAGCGATCAGGGCGTCGATCAGTTCTTCCGGAACGCCCGCGCCGCCGAACCCGCCGATGAGCACCGTCGAGCCGTCGCCCACGTCGGCGAGCGCGGCTTCGACCGAGGGGAGGATCTTGTCGATCACGAGGGCTCAATCCGCCTTCGCGCCCGAGTCCTTCACCGCTTTTGCCCACTTCGGGATTTCCTCGCGGATGAAAGCCGCGAACTCCGCCGGGCTGTTGCGCTTGTGGATGAGGCCGTTTTGCGAAAGCCTGTCCTTCACGTCGGGCAGCTCGACGACGCGGTTGATCTCGCCGTTCAGGCGGTTGACGACCTCGGCGCTCGTGCCCGCAGGCAGGAAAAACCCGATCCAGGTCAGGTCGTCGAAGTCCTTGAAGCCCTGCTCGTTCACCGTCGGCACGTCGGGCAGGGCGGGTGAGCGCTGCGCGCTCGTCACCGCGATGGGGCGGAGCTTCCCCGCCTTGATCTGCGGCACCGCGGGCGGCATGGAGGTGCTCGAGATCTGCGTCTGTCCCGCAACCGCGGCGGTCACGGCCTGAGCCGGCTGATAGGGCACATGGGTGATGTCCACGCCCGTCGCGGTCTTGATGCGCTCCATCGAAAGGTGCGTGGTCGTGCCGATGCCGGACGAGGCGTAGGCGAGCTTCTCTTTCCTCGCGAGCGCGATCAATTCCGGCAGATTGTTTGCCTTCACGGAAGGGTGCACCGTGATGATATTGGGCGTGCTGGGTCCGAGTATCACCGGCGCGAAGTCCTTCAGCGGATCGTAGCCCGCACTGGCGTACAGGCTGGGGTTCACCGCGTAGGCGACGCTGATCACGAGCACCGTGTAGCCGTCGGGCGCGGCGCGCTTGACGAACTGGGCGCCGATGTTGCCGCCCGCGCCGGGCTTGTTCTCCACCACCACCGTCTGTCCCAGCGACTCGCCGAGCTTCTGGGCCACGAGGCGCCCGACGATGTCGGTCGTGCTCCCCGGGCCGAAGGCGACGATGAACTGTATGGGATGTTGCTTCGGCCATTCCTGAGCGAGGGTCGGACCGGCGAGCGCGGCGAGCGCCGCAAGAACGAAAACCTTCTTCTCGACCCGCGTGACTTGCATTCCAGGTCCTCCTCAGGCCGCGGCCGATTCGCGCCGCGAGAGCAATGAGGATATCGCGTTTGAGGGCGAAAAGCAGCACGCGCCGCGCGAATTGTCCGGGTAGAATTGCGCTTGAAACCACGACCGCCCGAATGCCCCCGAGAAAACACCCCGAAGAGCTGCGCAGCCACCGCTGGTACGGCGTGGGCGACCGCAAAACCTTCGATCACCGCTCGCGCACGGCGCAGATGGGCTACGACAAGAGCGATTACGCGGGGAAACCCGTGATCGCCATCATCAACACCTGGAGCGACATCAACCCCTGCCACGCGCATTTCCGCACGCGCGCGGAGGAAGTCAAGCGCGGCGTGTGGCAGGCGGGCGGGTTCCCGATCGAGATGCCCGCGATCGCCCTCGCCGAGCCGTTCCAGAAACCCTCCACCATGATGTACCGCAATTTCCTCGCGATGGAGACCGAGGAGCTGCTGCGCTCGTATCCCGCCGACGGCTGCGTGCTCATGGGCGGCTGCGACAAGACGACACCCGCTCTCGTGATGGGCGCGCTTTCGATGGGACTGCCGATGATCTACCTGCCCGCGGGGCCGATGCTGCGCGGCAACTGGCACGGGCAGGTGCTGGGCTCTGGCAGCGATTCGCGCAAGTACTGGGCGGAACTGCGCGCCGGAACGATCACGGAAAACGACTGGGAAGAGATCGAGGAAGGAATCGCGCGCTCGCCCGGCCACTGCATGACCATGGGCACGGCATCGACCATGACCTCGGCCGCGGAAGCGCTCGGCCTCGCGCTGCCCGGCGCGGCGTCGATCCCCGCGGCCGACTCCCACCACGCGAAAATGGCGACCGCGACCGGCAAGCGCGCGGTCGAGTTGGTGTGGGAAGACGCCACGCCGAAAAATCTCCTCACGCCCTCCTCGTTCGACAACGCCGTGACCTGCGTGCTCGCCTGCGGCGGCTCGACCAACGCCGCCATTCATCTCATCGCGATGGCGCGGCGCGCGGGCGTGCCGCTCGACCTCGATCGCTTCGACGCGATCTCGCGCAAGACTCCGGTGATCGCCAACCTGCGCCCGTCGGGCAAATACCTGATGGAGGATTTCTATTACGCGGGCGGCCTGCGCGCGCTGCTCGCCTCGATCCGCGACCTGCTCGATCTCGATGCGAAGACGGTGAGCGGCAAGACGCTCGGGGAGAACCTCGAAGGCGCGAAGATCTTCAACCCCGACGTGATCCTGCCGCGCGAGAAGGCGCTGATTCCCTCGGGCGGGCTTGCGGTGCTGCGCGGCAACCTCGCGCCCGACGGCGCCATCGTCAAGCCGGCCGCCGCGGAGCCGCGCCTCTTGCAGCACAAAGGCCGGGCGGTGGTCTTCGAGGACTACGACGACTTGCAGGCGCGAATCGACGATCCGCGGCTCGACGTCGACGCCGATTCGGTTATCGTGCTCCGCAACGCCGGACCGATCGGAGCGCCCGGCATGCCCGAGTGGGAAGTTCCGATCCCGAAAAAACTCCTGCAGCAGGGCGTGCGCGATATGGTGCGGATCTCGGACGCGAGGATGAGCGGCACCGCCTACGGCTGCTGCGTGCTGCACGTGGCGCCCGAGTCCTTCGTCGGCGGGCCGCTCGCGCTCGTGAAGACCGGCGATGCGATCGAGCTCGACGTGCCGCGCCGCCGCCTGCAGGTTCTGATCGACGACGCCGAGATGATGAAGCGAAAGCGCGCATGGAAAGCTCCGGCGCGCAAGTTCGAGCGCGGCTACGGCGCGCTCTTCTCGCAGCACATCAGGCAGGCAAACGAGGGCTGCGACTTTGATTTCCTCGAAGGCACCGCACCCACGCCCGAGCCGGAGATTCACTGAGGGAGATGACTATGAGCTACCTGGTTCGCCTGTGTACCCTTGCTCTGTTGCTGTCGCAAAGCCTAGCGGCACATGCCGAACCCTACAATCTCGGGGCCTTTCGCCTGGCGCCGATCGACGATCCGTGGCGGATCGAATTTCAGCCCGGCGCCAAGCAAGTGACCCGGCAAGACATTGAACAGGTCGTCAAGATCGTGGGGGCGACCCGGGGCTGGAAGGTCGCCAACTCGACCGAGGGCCGCATGGAGCTGACGAACGTCATACGCGAGCACACGATGTCGATCGAGCTGGCCTACGACGCAACCGGTTACGGCATTCGATATTTGCAAAGCACCAATCTTCTCTACAAGGAGCTAGCAAACAGCGGCGGAACGCTCCGGGTGATTCACAGCAACTACAACGGCTGGATCAAGGACCTCGCAGCGGGGATCAATGCCGGCCTGGGAGTACCGGCGCAAACAACGATCGGCTTTGCGCCGCTCGAAAAAGTCGACGCCGTTCCCTTTCTCAGGGAGAAGGGACGCGAAGCCTACAAGGAATTCCTGTCCAGGCCGACGCCGCGCGCATTTGCGATTGCGCCAAACGGAGCATGGGCATCCAGCTCCCGGAGCGCTCCCGGGAGCAGGCAGCAGCTCGACGTCGTCGGGTACGCGATGGAAAGCTGCAATCGTCGCGGCAACGGAGAGTGCAAGCTCTACGCCCTGGACGAGCACGTGGTGTGGCGCTCCGACCGGTGAAGCCATGGTCTCTCTGATCCGCCGCCGGCTCCTTGCCGCCGCGGCCGCGCTTCCGGTGGTTCCGGCCTTTGCTCAGACGCGACCGCTCACCTGCGGCGAGCTGACCGCGCAGCAGACCGAAGGACCTTTTTTCAAGACGAACACGCCGCGGCGCGTTTCGCTGGTAGAGCCGCAGTCCAAGGCCCCGAGGTTGATCGTGAGCGGGCAGGTCCTGTCGGCCCGATGCCGGCCCGTGGCGAACGCCTTGCTCGATTTCTGGCACGCGGACGAAGACGGCGAGTACGACAACCGCGGCTTTCGCTATCGCGGCCACCAGTTCACCGACGCGGAGGGGCGCTATCGCCTGCAAACCATCGTTCCGGCGGAATACCCCGGGCGCACCCGGCATATCCACGTCAAGGTGCAAGCGCCCGGAAAGCGCATTCTCACGACGCAGCTCTACTTCCGAGACGAGCCCGGCAATCGCCGCGACAACCTCTACCGCCCGGACCTGGAGATGCGCATGGCCGGCAAAGGCGCCGGCGAAGGAACGTTCGACTTCGTCGTCGAGGTCTAGGTCCGGGGGCGCCAGATCATTTCCCCGCGACAAACGGGCAGTTGCCTTCGTTCAGCGGCCGGAACGCCTGCTCCGCAGGAATGCTGGCGAGGACCTTGAAGTAGTCCCAGTCGCTCTTCGACTCCTCGGGCGCTTTCACCTGCAGGAGATACATCGGATGGAGCTTGCGGCCATCCTCTCGGATCCTTCCTTTGCCGAAGAGCGGATCGTCGGTCGTCATCGCCTTCATCGCGGCCACCACGGCTTTCCCGTCGCCCGCGCCGCCCGCCTTGTCGACCGCCTTGAGGAAATGCAGCACGGATGCATAGACTCCGGCCTGCATGTCGTTCGGCATCGCGGCGTTGTGCGCGCGCTTGCGGAAGCGCTGCGACCACGCGCGCGTGCCCTCGTTCATGTCCCAGTAAAACGGGTTCACGGTGAGCGCGCCCTGCGAGGCCTTGAGGCCCAGCGCGGGCACGTTGTTGATGCCGAAAATCAGCGATACGATGCTCTGCTTGGCCGGCAGCCCGAATTCCGCTGCCTGCTTCATCGAATTGGTGGTGTCGCCGCCCGCGACCGCCAACGCGACCACCTGGGCCCCGGAAGATTGAGCCGCCAGCAGGAACGACGAAAAATCCGGCGTCGCAATCGGCACGCGCACGCCCCCTAAGACCTTGCCTCCGTCCTTCAACAGCTGATCGGTCGCCTGCCTCTCCAGGTCGTGGCCGAAGGCATAGTCGGCGGTGATGAAGAACCAGGTCATGCCGCCGCGCTGAACCACGGCTTTGGCGAGCGAGTGCCCATACGACCAGGTGTCGTAGGTCCAATGCACGGTGTTCGGCGAACACTTCGATCCGGTGAGCTCCGCGCTTCCTGCTCCCGAGCCGATCAGCACCTTGTTCTTCTGCCGGACGATCTCGTTCACCGCGAGCGCGACGGCCGAGTTCGGAATATCCACAATGAGGTCGACCCCGTCTTGGTCGAGCCACTTGCGCGCGACTACGGATCCCACGTCGGGCTTGTTCTGATGGTCGGCGAAAACCACGTCGATCCTGCGTCCGGCGGCCTTGGCGCCGTAGTCCTCGACCGCCATCTGCGCGGCGAGCACCGAGCCGCGTCCCTGAAAGTCCGCGTATACGCTGGTTTGATCGTTCAAGACGCCGATGCGGATCGGCTGGTCCTGCGCGACGACGGTGCCGGCCAGGGCAAGTGAGACAAGAAAAACCATTCGCGTCATGAATAGACTCCTCTATTGGCTGGCGACGATGACTTCGGGGGCCGGACGATCGGCATGCAGTTTTTCAACGAGCGCCGCGCGACGGTCAAGGACTGCCCGCTGGTTGATGTAACCCTTGTCGGTGATCTCGTTCGCGTCGATCGAAGGCGGCTCGGCCATGACGAGCGCGCGCACCGGATGCGTCGAGCTGCCACCGCCCGACTCCGCGGCGAGCCGGTCGAGCACCGATCGCAAGTACCCGCGCACGCTCGCGTCGTCCAGTCCGCGCGCCTTGACCGCGGCGACGTTAAGGAAGACGAGAGCGCCGACCTCGCTCCTCTCGTGGCCGGTGATCACGGCGTCCTGCACGATCGGATCCCCGGCGGCGATCAGCTCGACGCGCGTCGCGCCGACGTGCACCCACGTGCCCGTCGACAGTTTGAAATCCTCGGCAATGCGCCCGTCGAACGCGAGCCCCTGCTCGGGTTTTGCCGGATCGGCGAACTTCAATGCGTCGCCGATGCGGTAGTAGCCCTCCTCGTCGAACGCGGCCTTCGTGAGATCGTCGCGGCCCCAGTAGCCGGGCGTGACGTTCGGGCCTTTCACGCGCGCTTCGAGCTTGCCTGCGGCGGGCAGCAGCTTCAGCTCGCAGCCGGGCACCGGCAGCCCGATGATGCCCGCGCGATCGACCGCGTAGTGCACACCCGTCGCCATCGGCGCCGTTTCGGTCGAGCCCCACGCGGAAATGAGCGGGAGCTGCGCGCCGCGCTCGGCGACAGCGAGCTCCTGCATGCGCTCCCACAGGTTCTGCGGGAGCGACGCTCCGGCGTATACCATGCAGTCGAGGTCGCGGAAAAAACTGCGCCGGAGCGCCACGTCCTTCTCGAGGAAGGGCATGAGCAGGTCGAAGCCGCGGGGCACGTTGAAGTAGATCGTCGGCGAGACGTCCCTCAAGTTCCCCGCTGTGATTTCGATGAGACCGGGAGCGGGCTTGCCGCCGTCGATATGGAACGTGCCGCCATTCCTCAGCATCATGCCGAAATTGTTGTTGCCGCCGAAGGTGTGGTTCCACGGCAGCCAGTCGACCAGCACCTGCGGCCGGTCCTCGAGGAAGGGCCAGACGACCGCGTACTGCTCCTGGTTGACGGTGAGCATGCGCTGCGTATTGATCACGCCCTTGGGGGTTCCGGTCGAACCGGAAGTGAAAAGGATCTTCGCTACGGTCCCGGGTCCGATGCCGGCGAAGGCTTCGTCCACCTCGGAGCTTGCTTTCTCCGGAAGCAGCTCGTCGATCGACGTCGGCCTCGCGCCGACCGCGGCAAGCGCAGGCGCGAACTTCGTGGGATCGGCGGTCCACACCAGGCCCGGACGCACCAGCTCGAAGATCGCTCTGAGCTTGGCGAAATCCTTCGACATCAGCGAGTATGCGGGCGAGACGGGCGCGACCGGAACGCCGACATGCATCGCGCCGAGCGCGAGAAGCGCGTGGTCGACGGAGTTGTCCGAGAGGATCACCACCGGCCGCGAGCCATCGAGCCCCCGGTCGAGCAATCCCTGGCCGGCGCGGCGCACCAGCCCTAGCGCCTCGCGGTAGCCCAGCCTCCTCCAGGCACCGTCCCTGCGCTCGGCGAGGAAGGTCCGCTCCGGTTTCTCGCGGGCCCAGCGCTCGAGCCACTCGCCGACCGCGCGCGCGTGCCCGCCCAGCTTCAGGGGCGAGCGCAGGATCATCGCGCCGTCGGCGCGGCGCTCGATCTGGACTTTGGCTGGCGCAAAGCGCAGGCCCGGCTGGAGCGCTTTCCCCATGACCCTCCTCGTGGCGCTCTTCGCTTTGGCTTCGCCAAAGCGCGAAGAACCGATATCCTACGGGAAACCGGGGACAGACCCCGGTTTAAGAAAAAACCCCGGTGAAGAAACCGGGGTCTGTCCCCGGTTTTCTTGGAGGTTCCCGTGACCGAAGCCGTGATCGTATCCACCGCCCGCACCGTGCTCGCCAAGTCCTGGCGCGGCGCGTTCAACATGACCCACGGCGCGAAGCTCGGGGGCCACGCCGCGAAGCACGCGATGGAGCGCGCCGGTGTCGATCCGGCGGAGGTCGAGGACGTCATCATGGGCTGCGCTCATCCGGAAGGCGCGACCGGCCACAACATCGCGCGGCAGATCGCGATCCGCGCGGGTTGTCCGGTCACTACCGCGGGAGTCACCGTGAACCGCTACTGCTCCTCGGGCCTGCAGACCATCGCCATCGCTGCGCAGCGCGTGATGGTGGACAAGGTCCCAGTCGCCGTTGCGGGCGGCGTCGAGTCGATCTCCTGCGTACAGAACGAAATGAACAAGCACATGGCGCACGACGAGTGGCTCGAGCGGCACAAGCCGGCGATCTACATGCCGATGCTGCAGACCGCCGAAGTCGTGGCATCGCGCTACGACATCAGCCGCGAGCGCCAGGACGAGTTCGGGGTGCAGAGCCAGCAGCGCGCCGCCGCCGCGCGTTCAGCGGGCCGCTTCGACGCGGAAATCTTCCCTCTGACGGTGAGAATGCAAAAGGCCGACAAGGAGACGGGGAAAAGCTGGGTCGAGGAAGTCACGGCGAAGCACGACGAAGGCATCCGCCCGGACACGACTCTCGAGGGCGTGTCCAAGATCAAGCCGGCGATCGAAGGCGGCACGATCGCGGCCGGAAACGCGAGCCAGTTCTCCGACGGCGCCTCCGCCTGCGTCGTGATGGACGCGAAGCTCGCCGAAAAGCGCAACTTGAGACCGCTCGGGATTTTCCGC